>JABJCS010000758.1 GCA_018665505.1 Alphaproteobacteria bacterium | reverse complement strand
CGGAAGGCATGGAGATTGAAGCGCTGATCCGGGGCGGAGGGCAGGAACGTCGCCACCGTGGGGGGACGGAGAACGTCCCGGGTATCGCCGGTTTCGGCGTCGCGGCCCGGGAGGTCCAAGAGAAGCGATTGACCATAGGCCGGGTCGCTAATCTGATCGGCATATTGGAACGCCGTGCGGTGGCGGCAGTGCCGGATGCGGTAATTTTCGGTGAAGATGCTCCGCGGATCGCGAACACGTCCTTGTTGGCTCTGCCGGGAATTGATGCGGAAACGCAGATAATGGCGCTTGATCTTGCCGGGATTGAGGTCAGTGCGGGAGCCGCCTGTTCATCTGGTAAAGTAGGCGAGAGCCACGTGTTGCAGGCGATGGGAGTCGCGGACGAACTCGGTCGTTGTGCGATCCGGATTAGCTTCGGTGCCGAAAATACCCTAGAGGAAGTCGATAAGTTTATCGAAGTCTGGAGCGGCCTCCGCAAGCGAGCCGGGTGATAACAAAATGCCAAATATGATATTCATCGATCGCGACGGAAACGAAAAAACCGTTGAGGCGCCGGTCGGCGATACGATCCTGCAAATTGCCCACGCAAATGATATCGATATAGAAGGTGCTTGCGAGGGTTGCATGGCGTGCTCGACCTGTCATATCGTCGTCGATGCCGATTGGTACAAGAAATTACCGCCGCCGAGCGAGGATGAGGAAGACATGCTCGACCTTGCTTTTGGGCTAACCCGGACGTCGCGGCTCGGCTGTCAGATAATCATCACTGAGGACAATGACGGTTTGCGGGTAAAATTGCCGGGTGAGACCCGAAACATGTTATTGGATTGAACGCCACATGACCTCGTCCAACATACTTTTCGACCAACTCAAGGCGAATTGTGCTCAGGATTGGACGGCGTATGTCGAGCATGACTTCGTCCGGCAGTTGGGAGCGGGAACGCTGCCGGAAGCGGCCTTTCGCCACTATCTGATCCAAGATTATTTGTTCCTAATCCAATTCGCGCGGGCCTATGCCTTGGCGGTCTACAAATCGGACACGCTTCCCGACATGCGCCAAGCGGCGGCCGGTATGGCGGCCATTCTCGATATCGAGATGGGATTGCATGTGGAGTTCTGCGCCGGATGGGGGCTGTCGGAAGCGGATATGCAATCGGCACCGGAAGCGTCCGCCTGCATGGCCTATACGCGGTTCGTGTTGGAACGCGGCATGGCGGGCGATTTGCTCGATCTGCATGCGGCGCTGTCACCCTGCATCATTGGCTATGCGGAGATCGGCGCCATGCTTGCCGCCGATCCGGATACGATGGTGGATGGGAACCCCTATACGCCGTGGATCGAGATGTATGCGGGCGACGAATACCAGGAGGTGGCGGAATCAGAGAAAGCGTTCCTCGATGATTTATTGGCGCGCCGCGGCGGCCCCGGTCGGATGGCGGCCTTATCCGATACGTTCGCCAAGGCAACGCGATTGGAGGTCGATTTCTGGCAAATGGGCCTCGACCATATGGAGACGTGAGATGATGAAGGTGGCACAAATTCTGGGAATTGCGTTGTATTTCGGCGGTACTGCCTTCGCCGTCGCCCAACAGGCGCCGAGTGTTGTCGTGACCCGGGTCGCGGAGCGCGATGTGACGCCGCAATTCGAGTATGTCGGCCGTGTCGAGGCGGTGGAGACTGTTGACCTTAGAGCGCGTGTCGAAGGGTTTTTGGAGAAGCGCGAATTCCGCGAAGGCTCGGAAATTGAAGCGGGAACCCGTCTCTTTTCCATCGAGGCGGCACCTTACGAGGTCGTGGTCGCACAACGCGCGGCGGAATTGGCAGCGGCAAAAGCGGCGCTGAAGAGTTTGCAAGCCGACTTCGCCCGGAAGTCGAAATTGGTCAAACGGGGAGATGTCGCCGTGGCGACGCTCGATACATCCCGTGCGGAATTGGCGAGCGGCCAAGCGACCGTCCTGATCGCGGCTGCGGAACTGCGCCAAGCTAAACTTGATCTGAGCTATACCAAGGTGATCAGCCCCATTGCCGGTAAGATCAGCCGAGCACGATATAGTATCGGTAATCTGGTTGACCTAAACAGTGAACCGCTCGCCACCGTGACGAGCGTTGATCCGGTCTATGTGACCATTGGAATCAGCGAGAAGCAGCTAATCAATGCCCGTAAACGCGGGATTGATTTGGACAGTCCGCCCGTGGCGCCGTCGCTTATTTTGACCGACGGTAGTAAATATCCGCTGGGTGGAGAATTCGACTATTTGTCGCCTTCGGTCGATCAAACCACGGATACGGTGGTGGCACGCGCATTGTTCGCCAATCCCGACCGTATTTTATTACCGGGTCAGTTCGTGACCGTGATCGTGCGCCAGAAATTGTCGGTCTCGAAACACGTCTTGCCGCAGGCCGCCGTCCAACAGGATAGCCGTGGGCGGTTCGTCTTGGTCGTTGATCGGGCGAATAAGGTGGAGCTACGGCGGGTGACGACGGGACGGCAAGTGGATACCGATTGGGTCATTGAAGAGGGACTCAATTCGGGTGAGCGGGTGATCGTGCAGGGGATACAAAAGGTTCGTCCCGATATGATTGTCACGCCCGTTGAAGCGACATCGGGGAGCTGAGCCTTGATCTCAGCCTTCTTTATCGATCGGCCGCGTTTCGCATTCGTGATTGCGATCATCATTACGCTTGGGGGCAGTATTGCACTCGGCGTCATCCCGATTGCGGAATATCCCGATATTGCGCCGCCGCAGGTTCAAGTGACCGCAAACTATTCAGGTGCGAATAGCGCTGTCTTGCAGGATTCGGTTGCGACTGTGATCGAGGACCGGGTCAACGGTGTCGACGATATGCTCTATATGTCGTCGACCAGTTCCAACGACGGTAGCTATGCGCTGACTGTGACCTTTGCGGTTGGCACGGACCCGGATATCGCCGCGGTCAATGTGCAAAACCGGGTCGCCATCGCTAATTCACAATTGCCCGATGACGTGACGCGCGACGGTGTCGTCACTAAGAAACAGTCGGCCAATATGTTAATGGTCATCAATCTTGTGTCGCCAAAAGCGAGCCGCGATGCGCTGTTCTTGAGCAATTATTCTTCGACAAATCTCGAAAACGCGCTGTCGCGCATTGAGGGCGTCGGCAATGTCTCGCAGTTTGGACCGCTTGATTACGGCATGCGGGTTTGGATGGACCCAAACCGAATGACCGCGTTGCAATTGACGACAACCGATATCGCGGACGCAATTCGCAGTCAGAACATTCAAGCGACAGCTGGCCAACTTGGTGCACCACCCTTCAAGTCCGGATCGCAGTTCCAGTTCACAATTCAGGCCAAGGGACGCTTGGTTTCGGTTGAAGAGTTCGGGAACATTGTATTGCGGGCCAATGTGGATGGCTCGTTCGTGCGATTGCGCGACGTCGCCCGGATAGAACTCGGCTCGCAAACTTATTCTTCACAAGCGAAGTTGAACAATCTGCCGTCGACGGCGATCGGCGTTTATCAATTGCCGGGTGCCAATGCGCTCGATGTGGCCGATAAGATTTACGTGGAGCTGGAAAAGCTAT
>JABJCS010000757.1 GCA_018665505.1 Alphaproteobacteria bacterium | reverse complement strand
GAGCGCTTAATGGCGCTCCGGTTCCCGTGGTCCAAGCCGAGACTTTCGATGCCCTGGTGCCCGCCAATGCAGAGCTCGTGATCGAAGGTGAAATCCGCACCGATATGCTGGAGCCGGAAGCGCCATTCGGCGAGGCGAGCGGCTATCTCGGTCCCCGCAAGATGGAGAAAATCTTCGACGTGAAGGCGATCACTCATCGTCGCAAGCCGATCTATCAAGGCATCATCAGCGAGTTCCCACCGAGCGAAAGCACGGTGCTGCGTAAGGTGGCGTTCGATTCGATCTATCTCAACCATCTGAAAAACGCCTGTAACATCCCCTCTGTCACCAAGGTCGCCTGTCACGAAATGGCGGGCTGCAACATGATGTTCGTGATCCAGTTGGACCGCCCAGTGATTGGTCAGCCTTGGCAAGCTCTGCGGGCAGCGGCGGCTTTCGATGCGTCGCTCGGCAAGTATTTCGTCGCCGTTGATGCGGACATCGATCCGGATTCTTTGGAGTCGGTGATCTGGGCGATGTCCTTCTCGACCCAACCGCACAGAGACGCCGAGATCATTCGTGGCAAGGTCCCACGCCTCGATCCCTCGGTCCCAGAGTCGCCGGACATGGACTACCCCGATGGTCAAGGTGCGTCCGCCATGCTGATCAATGCCTGCCGCGAACATCCCTATCTACCCGTCTCGCTGCCGCGCGAGGATTTTATAGTAAAGGCAAAAGGCCGATGGCAGGAGTTGGGCCTTCCCGAACTATCTCTCGCCGCCCCATGGCACGGCTATCCTTTGTCCGCATGGTCGGAAGAGAACGCCGAAGAGGCGCAAGCCGCCGTGACCGGTCGCTAATTCGAAACCGGAGAAAAACTCGCGGGTCGTCGAGAGCCCACCTCCGATTAAGAATTGGAACTGGCAGATACCGCGACACCGCACACTTTAAAATAAACCCGACAGCTTACCGGAGAGCATTTCATGAAGATCGCCGTTCCAGATTTTATCACCAACTCATACTTCCCCGCAGTGGCGGCGGTCGAACTCGGTTTCTTCAAGGAAGAAGGCATCGATATGACCTTGGAGCATATCTTCCCGGTCAACCGCGCCTGCGAAGTAATGCGCGACGGCGGGATCGATTTCGTCGCCGGCGCGGCTCATGCCCCGCTCGCCGCTTTCAAGAATTGGGAGGGCGCCAAACTCCTCGGCGCGCTGGCGCAAGGGATGTACTGGATGCTGGTCGTGCGCTCGGATCTCGATGCGGAGCGCGGCGATATTGACGCGGTCAAAGGTCTCAACATCGGCGCCGCCCCGTTCGTTGAATTGGGATTGCGCCGAATGCTGACCGAGGCCGGGATCGATATCGAGGCCGACGGCGTGAAAATAGCACCGGTGCCGGGCACTGGGGGCGACATATCCTTTGGCGTACAGGCGGCCCGGGTCCTCGCCGAGGGGAAGATCGACGGATTCTGGGCCAACGGCATGGGTGCGGAAACCGCTATCCGCGAAGGGGTCGGCAAACTACTGGTCGATATCCGGCGCGGCGACGAGCCGACGAAGGCGTTTAACTACACCCAGCCCGCCCTGATGACGACCGACGCCTTGATCGAGCGTGAGCCCGAGACAGCCGCCGCCGCCGTACGCGCGCTGGTAAAAACTCAGAAAGCCATCATCGAGGACGTGAGCCTGACGACAAAGATCGGCGAGAAATTATTCCCCGGCCGCGATGCCGCGATGATCGCCGACGTAGTCGCCCGCGACCTGCCGTATTACGATCCGGAGATCACGCCCGAGTTCGTCGTCGGCATGAACGATTTCATGACCGACCTCGGCTGGCTCGATGGCCCGGTTTCATATGAAAAAGTCGTGGCAACCCAGTTCAGCCACCTTTGGAAGGGGTAACCTTCATGTCTGAAAAACATTTCGTCGCCGCCTCGTCGATGAACGCACAATGGGGCTATTTCGACGCGACACGCGCACCAATCCATGAAATTACGTCTGGCGATACCGTCACCATCAACACGGTCTCTGGTGTGCCGGCGGTGACGCCGGAGACCGGCTATACTGTCATGCCGGAGCACCGCGAGATCCACGCGAACACGGAACGTCGTCAGACGCCGGGGCATATCCTCACGGGGCCAGTTGCGATTAAGGGTGCCATGCCCGGCGACACGCTGGAGATTCGTATCCTTGATATCGAGCTTGCCTGCGATTGGGGCTGGAACGCGATCCGGCCCACCGGCGGCACCATTCCCGAAGATTTCCCCGAAGAACGGCTGATGCATATCGGCCTCGATAAAGCCCGCAGTGTGGGCCTCATGCCGTGGGGCCAAGAAGTGCCGCTGGCGCCGTTCTTCGGCGTCATGGGTGTGGCCCCGCCGGTCGAGCGCGGCAGCGTCACCTCGATTATTCCCGGCGATTTTGGCGGCAATCTTGATCTGAAGGAATTGACCAAGGGGGCGACACTCTACCTACCGGTCTTTAACGAAGGGGCGCTCTTCGCTTGCGGTGATGGACACGCGGCGCAAGGCAATGGAGAGGTTTGTATTACAGCCATCGAAACCTCGCTAAACGGGACTTTCGAAATGCATGTGCGCAAGGACATGCCGTTGACGATGCCACGCGCCGAGACCGCGACCCATTACATATGCATGGGTATCGATCCGGATTTGGACGAAGCGGCGAAACAGGCACTGCGAGAGATGATCCGTTTCATCACCGAACGCACACCCTTGAGCGCTGCCGATGCGTATTCCCTCTGCTCTATCACCTGCGACATGAATTGCACCCAGCTGGTCAACCAGCACAAGGGCGTCCACGCCATGTTGCCGAAAGAGATTCTGGCGGGTGCAGGGGGTTAAGCTCTCTAACTCTGAAGCACGCTCAAATCGCGGTAGAGCTCCAACGCTTCCGGGTTAGCGAGTGCTTCCTGGTTCTTTACCTCGCGCCCGTGGACGATATCGCGGACTGCCAGCTCGGTGATCTTGCCGGACTTAGTGCGCGGGATATCGACAACTTGAACGACCCGTGCTGGCATGTGCCGGGGCGAACAATTCTCCCGCACTCGGCGGCGAATACGCTGGGTTAACTCATCATCCAGCACACATCCGTCGCGTAAGATGACGAAGAGGACCACACGTGTATCGTCGTCCCATTCCTGACCAATACAGATTGCCTCGACCACTTCCTCGAACTGCTCCACCTGGCGGTAGATTTCCGCCGTGCCAATCCGCACACCACCCGGATTAAGCGTCGCATCGGAGCGCCCGAAGATGATCATGCCGCCATGCTCGGTCAGTTCCACGAAATCGCCGTGGTGCCAGATATTCTCAAAGCGGGCAAAATAGGCGTCGTGATAGCGCGCGCCCTCGGGGTCGGCCCAGAAACCCACGGGCATGGACGGGAACGGTTTGGTGCAAACCAGCTCACCCTTTTCGCCGATAACAGAATTGCCCTGATCGTCGAACACGTCCGTCGCCATGCCCATCAACTTGCATTGAATCTCGCCCCGCCAGACCGGTAACGCTGGATTGCCGCCGACAAAACAACCGACAATATCTGTCCCGCCCGCGATCGAGGCAAGACACACGTCTCGTTTCACATTCTCGTAGACATAGTCGAAGCCTTCCGGGACCAATGGTGAGCCGGTCGAGGTAATCGTGCAAATGCTCGAGAGATCGTGGGTTTCCATCGGCTTGAGCCCTGCATTGCCGAGCGCATCGATAAACTTCGCCGACGTGCCGAACAAATTAATCCCGGCCGCGTCGGCATAATCGAACAGTACCTCCGGGCCCGGATAAGAGGGCGAACCATCGTATAGGATTACCGTCGCTTCGGAGGCCAGGAAGGTCACCAGCCAATTCCACATCATCCACCCGCAAGTGGTGAAATAGAAGGCGCGGTCGCCCGGCTTGATATCGCAATGAAGGCGCTGTTCTTTCAAATGCTGTAACAGGGTCCCGCCCGCGCCGTGAACGATGCATTTCGGCACGCCCGTCGTGCCCGAGGAGTACATAATATAGAGCGGATGATTGAACGGCAGCTGAGCGAAGTCGATATCTTCCAACTCATGTGCCGCCGTAAAATGCCGCCAATGCACCGAGTTCGGGACATTCTCAATGGCCGGGTCGCCGGATAATAGGGGGAAGACGACCGCCAATTGAACACTTGGCAGATCCGCCAAAACCGTTGTGATCTTCTCCAGTGAATCCTGCGGCTTGCCGTTATAATGATAGCCATCGGCGGTAAAGAGCATTTTCGGCTCCACCTGCCCGAACCGATCCAACACACCCTGGACACCGAAATCGGGCGAACACGACGTCCAAATAGCGCCTATAGAACTAGCCGCCAACATAGCAATCACGGCTTCGGGGCAATTGGGCACGAACCCAGCAATCCGGTCGCCCGCCTCTACCCCGAGCGCCCGCATGGCCTGCGCCAAACGCGAAATCTCGTCATAGAGCTCGTTCCAGGTCAATTGGCGCTCGATCTGATCCTCCGCCCGAAACAAGATCGCGGGCGTATCGTCCCGGCGGCTCAACAAGTTCTCCGCGAAATTCAAACGCGCGTCCGGAAAGAACTGCGCCCCCGGCATCTTGTAGCCGTCAATCAGGATACGTTCGCCCTTGGTCTCGGCCACGACATCGCAGAAATCCCAAACCGTGGACCAAAATTTCTCCATCTCATCAATGGAGAAAGTGTGCAGTGACGGATAGTCGGGCAGAGAGGCTCCCCAATCCGCTTCCAAACGTCGGGTAAAACCCGTGATGTTGGCGTTTGCGATACGGTCGGCCGATGGTTGCCACAACGGTTCGGACACGGATTTTCTCCCGGCATTTTCCTTTGCGCTCACATAGCATGCGGGCAATTGACGGTCCACATGAGGTCTCGCGAAATCGCCCATGCGATCCAGTTTGTTGAGAAGAGTTAGGCTGACGAGAAAGAGGATAGACGAATGCCCGTCGAAATGATCGGTTGGATCGCGCCCCGTATCTCCTCGGAGATCATTCCCGTAAAGGGTCCTCCCTTCGACGCGGGTGTCATCGCGGAGACGGCGCGCATTCACGAGGATGCCGATTTCGACAGTGTATTGGTCGGCTATTTTTCGGACGCACCGGATGGCTTCATGGTCGGCGCACACGCCGCCAGCGTCACCGAGCGGCTGTCTTTCCTGTTGGCCCATCGACCGGGCTTCATCGCGCCCACTGTCGCGGCGCGCAAGCTCGCCACATTGGATCAATTGAGCGGCGGCCGCCTCGCCGTGCACATCATTTCCGGCGGGCGGGATGACGATCAGGCGAAGGATGGCGACTATGTGGACCACGGCGGACGCTACCGGCGCAGCGCCGAGTATGTCGACATTCTGCGTAAGGTTTGGGCGTCCCCGAAGCCCTTCGACCATGAGGGTGAATTCTACAAGTTCGACGGTGCTTATTCGGAGATCAAATGCCACCGCAAGCCGCATATCCCAGTATATGGCGGCGGCGGATCGGATGCCGCGGTCGAATTGCTCTCTCCGGGACTCGATGTCTTCATGCTATGGGGCGAGCCGTTGGCGGGCACCGCCGATTTCATGGCGCGTGTCCGCGAAGCGGCCGGCATACAGCCGATTACGTTCAGCCTTTCTACCCGGCCAATTTTGGCGGATACCGAAGACAAAGCTTGGGACCGGGCACGGGACATATTGGCGAAAGTCACCGCCCGCACCGGCGGCACAGACAATCCCAACAACCGCGTCGCGGAGAATGTCGGATCGCAACGGTTGCTCGCCGCGGCGGCGGCGGGGGATGTCCACGACACTTGTTTGTGGACTGAGCTGGCGGCGGCAACAGGTGCGCGCGGAAATTCAACAGCCCTGGTCGGCACGCCTGATACGGTCGCGAAAGCCATGGTAGAATATTACAAACTCGGCGCCACAAGCCTGCTTATTCGGGGCTACGATCCACGACCCGACGCCGTCCAGTACGGCAAGGAATTGATTCCAAAAGTGCGGGAGTTGGTCGCCGCCTACGACGCAGGCACGGCGTAGGCCATCATCTGGCTGACCTCATCCGCATTTTCCAGCGACCAGACCACTTCGATCAATTTCTCGGCCTCTCCACAATCCGGCGCATATGTCGCGGCCAATGTGCGGAACTTCTCCTCAATCTCTTGATCGGTCAGTGGGCGATTATCGGTGCCGCGCGCATCCTTGACCTGGATCTCTTCCGTTCGCCCGTCCGCGTAGACAACATCGAGCCGGACATCGGGCACCGGTGTGTCGGGAATGACCGCTAGTTTGACCTTCTGCCGGAATGCCGACACGCGGGGATCATGGACCGCCTCATCGGTGAACTGCGCCAATCCGGCTGCGCCGAAAATTAAACTCACGGCGACCGCATGTTGCGCACTAACCTGCGATTCGCGGCCCGTCATCACATTCGCCCGATCGGCACGTTGTTCCAGCAACGAATGTCCGCTCAAGGTAATCGATGCAATCTCCTCGACCGGAACCGTGAGCCGCTGTTGAAGTTCCAAGCAACCATCAATTACCGCGTTGATGACAATGCCGCAGGGGTAGGGTTTGTGGATGTTCTTCAAGGTCTCCCAACGCGTGCCCAAATCATCGATCACATCGCCGTATTGCGGATCCTCCCCCGTCACATGCAGGAAGCCGCGCACTCCTTCAAGCGGTTTCGGCGGCCCATCGTAATCCTTCTCCGCGAGCAATCCGGCCAACAGCCCACCGCGTGCGGAACCACCAACACCGACGCTTTTCGTCATAAAGCCCAATGTCTCGACCAAACCCGATGCTTGCGCCGATGCATTGCCCATCGCCCAGGTCAGCTGCTGCGCGTTAAGGCCAAGGACTTTCCCCACCGCCAACGCCGCACCAAACACACCGCAGGTGGCGGTGATGTGCCAACCGCGGGCGTAATGATCCGGCGAGACCGCATTACCGATGCGGCAGGTGAACTCCATCCCAAGCGCCAGCGCGTGGATGAACTCCCTGCCGTTCATCGGCCGATGTTCTGCCAACGCAAGTAATGCCGGAGCGACAGGCGCCGTCGGGTGAATGACGGTGCGCAAATGCGTATCGTCGAAATCATGGACGTTGCCCGCCGCCGCATTGATAAACGCCGCCGTCAGGGCATCCGCTCGTTCGACCCGACCGATCAGGGTCGCCTCCCCGCTACCGGCAAATTCCCGCAGCGTCGCCAGCGCACGCTCGACGGCGCTATCATGCGTGCCTTCCAAGGCGGTCCCGAAAAAATTCAACAGTGAGCGTTTAGTCGCATGGCGAACATCGTCCGGCAGATCTTCCCAGCGCGAACCCGCGACAAACTCAGAAACGGTTTGCGATACCATCTTCTTTACCCCAGATCGGCCATGCGCGGGCCGACCTCCTGCGCCAAAAGCGTTAAACTCTCGTGATCCCAACTCGGGTCGTCCGAATCAGCGGTGACGCTGAGCAAAGTGCCGAAGCCGCCGACCTCTTCGTACAGGTTGCGGATTTTATCGGCACATTCCTGCGGGTCGCCGACAATCCAAAGATTCTCCATCAAGTAATCGACGTCGATATCCTCATCCTTAAGGTTCGGGTCGTGTTTCATGATTTCCATCTGGATCGTGCCTTGGCGGCTCGGCAATTGATGAACTTCGTAATTGCGACCAAGAACCGTGCGGGCTCGCTCGCGCGCAATCTCCGGCGTTGGCCCCACGAAAATATCGCGCGCAATGCGCCACTCGCTGCGGCTCGGAGTGTTTCCAACGCCGTTAGCTCCTTCCATCACCGTCTCCCAGTGACCCGGCAGAAACGCGCGGGAAAGCAGAGAGCTCGACATCGGCGACCAACCGCGTTCCCCGGCGATCCGGAGCGACTTCGAATTCGGTGTGCTGGCCGCCAGCGCGATCGGCGGATGCGGTAGCTGCATCGGCTTCATGTGAAGGCCGCGTTCCGTGACAGGATCCAATTTTGGCGCTTCAATCTTAAAGAATTCGCCTTGGTGGCTGTACGTACCGTCTTCAGCTGCCCACAGGCCGAGAATGACATCGATAGCTTCCTCAGCCCGCGCCCGGCCTTCGCTCGGGTCGAGCCCCATCAGGGCCATGTCTGTTGGAATGCCGCCGAGCCCAATGCCCCATTGAAAGCGCCCCCGCGACAGATGATCGAGCATGGCGAGACGGTGCGCCAG
>JABJCS010000756.1 GCA_018665505.1 Alphaproteobacteria bacterium | reverse complement strand
CGGGCGTTGCTCGGAACGATCACGCGAGAGGTCGGACTTACGAATGAAGCCTTTGACACCATCGGAAATCGTGACTTCGATACCGCCGGTGGTGATTTCCGAAACCGTGCACGTGACAACCACACCGCGGGTGACGTTCGACATTTCGGATTCGAAGGGATCGCTCGTCAGCTGTTTCACGCCGAGGCTAATGCGCTCTTTGTCGACATCGATATCGAGCACCTTGACCTTGACCATGTCACCCTTGTTGTAGGCTTCGATGGCTTCCTCGCCGGCTTTCTCCCAATCGAGGTCGGACATGTGGACCATGCCGTCGATTTCGCCCGGTAGGCCAACAAACAGTCCGAATTCGGTGATGTTTTTGACCTCGCCTTCCATCTCGGAGCCGAGTGGATGCTGCTCCAGGAACGCATCCCACGGGTTCGACATGGTCTGCTTGAGACCGAGGCTGATCCGGCGTTTTTGCGGATCGGTATCGAGAACCTGCACTTCCACTTCTTGGCTGGTCGAGACAATCTTGCCAGGGTGGACGTTTTTCTTGGTCCAGCTCATTTCGGAGACGTGCACCAAACCTTCGACACCGGGCTCCAGCTCCACGAAGGCGCCGTAATCGGTGATGTTGGTGACGCGGCCCGTGAAGCGGACGCCGACAGGATATTTCGCTTCGACACCTTCCCACGGATCGGCTTCGAGCTGCTTCATACCGAGGCTGATGCGCTGGGTCTCGCGGTTGAAGCGAATGACCTGCACGTCGATGCTTTGGCCGATCTGCAAGGCTTCCGACGGATGATTGATGCGGCGCCACGCGATATCCGTGACGTGCAGCAATCCGTCGACGCCGCCGAGGTCAATAAACGCGCCGTAATCGGTGATATTTTTGACCACACCGTTGAGTACTTGGCCTTCCTTGAGGCCGGCGATCAGCTCGGTGCGCTGTTCGGCGCGGCTTTCCTCGAGCACGGCGCGGCGCGAAACGACGATATTGCCACGCGAGCGATCCATCTTGAGGATTTGGAACGGCTGTGGCGTGCCCATCAGTGGGGTCACGTCGCGGACCGGCCGGATATCTACCTGGCTACCCGGCAGGAACGCCACCGCGCCCTGCAGGTCGACCGTGAAGCCGCCTTTCACGCGACCAAAGATGATGCCGTTCACACGCTCGGTCTTCTCGAACGCTTTCTCGAGTTCGGTCCAAGCTTCCTCGCGGCGCGCTTTCTCGCGCGACAGAACGGCTTCGCCATTCTTATTTTCCATCCGCTCGAGGAAGACATCGACGGTATCGCCGACGGCCAACTCGGCCTTTTGCCCGGGAGGGGCGAATTCTTTGAGGAGGACGCGGCCTTCGGATTTGAGGCCCACGTCGATCAGCGCGAAGTCATTCTCAACGGAGATGACGCGCCCTTCGATAACTTGACCGACGAGATTGTTCTTCGATCCCATCGATTCTTCGAGGAGGGCTGCAAAGCTCTCCTTTTCAACAGCTTGTTCAGACATATTAGGTTCGGTCCTTCATAGTATGTTGTTTTTCCGGCCAGCCGGTTGTGTCCGGCGGTCTTTTGTGAAAACGCAACGACGGAGCCCTCAGCGAGAATCGCTCAGCGCGTCCGGCGTTCTTGATTGTTCGGCAGTCCGTCAGCGTCCGGTTCGTTCGATTTCCGCCAACGCGGCGGCAAATGCCTGATCGGCATCGAGGTCGGACGTATCAAGGATAAAGGCATCTTCCGCGGGCTTCAGCGGTGCGACGGACCTATTAGTATCCCGTTCGTCGCGTTCCTTCATATCCTGCAAAACGCGGGCATATATACTGCTCTCGCCGCGCTCTAGCAACTCTTTATGGCGGCGTTCCGCACGTATATCGGCGCTGGCGGTCACGTAGAGCTTAACTTCCGCCTCGGGGCAGACGACGGTGCCGATGTCGCGTCCGTCCAACACAGCGCCTTTCAGGCCGTCCGGTGGCATTGCAGCGAAGTCGCGTTGAAATTGCAAAAGAACGTCGCGTACGGATGTGATGGCGGCGACCTTTGAGGCTGCGACGGCGGCCGTGTCGCCACCGAGTTCGGGATCGGCCAAGATGGCCGGTTCAAGCGATTTTGCCGCCTGCAAGGCGACGCTTTCGTCGGCGGGGTCACCGCCGCCGCGCACCACCATCATGCCGACGGCGCGGTAAATCTTACCCGTATCCAAATGCGCGAACCCTAAATGGGCTGCCAAGCGTTTTGAAAGAGTTCCCTTACCCGATGCGGACGGGCCGTCGATGGCGACGATCATCAACTCTTTCCTTCGATCTCTGCGCCCATGGCGTTCATCAGACCCGCAAACCCGGGAAAACTAGTGTCGATGGGCGAGGTGTCATCGACTGTAATGGGCTGTGCGGTGCCCATGCCCATGACCAGAAAACTCATAGCAATCCGGTGATCGTGCCGCGATTCCGCTGTGCCACCGCCTGCTGGTCGTGTCCCGTTTCCGGTGACGATCAGGTCGTCGCCCTCGATCGCGGCATCGACGCCGTTCGCCATCAGACCGTCGAGAATTGCCGCCAACCGGTCGCTTTCCTTAACCCGCAATTCGCTCAAGCCGCACATCCGGGTCTCACCCGATGCAAATGCGGCGGCAACTGCAAGCACGGGATACTCGTCGATCATCGACGGCGCACGTGCCGCCGGAACCGTCACGCCGTCTAATTTTCCGTGCCGGATCACCAGATCGGCCACCGGCTCGCCCGCCATATCGCGCGGATTGGTCTCTTCGATGGTGGCGCCCATTTCCCGCAGTGTCACCAGTAAGCCGTTGCGGTGCGGGTTGAGCCCGATACCCGGCAGGACGACTTCCGACTCGGCGACGATGAGAGCGCCGATAATGGGAAACGCAGCGGAACTGATGTCGCGCGGGACGATAATGTCGGCGGCCTCCAGCTCGGGTTGGCCGACCAGAGTGACGCGCCGCGCGCCATCTGCTTCCTGTTGCATTCGGACAGTGGCGCCGAAATGCCGCATCATCCGCTCCGTGTGATCGCGGGTGGGTTCCGGCTCTATCACACTGGTCTCTCCCGGCGCATTCAATCCCGCGAGCAGGATGGCTGATTTCACCTGAGCGGATGGGACCGGCAGCCGGTATTCGATCGGCATGGGATCGGCCGCGCCAACAATGGCAAGTGGCAAGCGGCCGCCGTCACGAGAAAGAATACGCGCACCCATTTCGCCGAGCGGGTCGGCAACCCGCGCCATCGGTCGTGACCGTAGCGACGCGTCCCCCGTAAGGAACGCTGTCATGTCGTGGCCGGCCAAAACCCCCATGAGCAACCGTGCGCCGGTGCCCGCATTACCCATGTCCAGTATATCGTCCGGTTCCGCCAATCCGCCGACGCCGACACCGGCGACCCGCCAGGACCCGGAGCCAAGCTGTTCGACCTTGGCGCCCATGGCGCGCATTGCGGCGGCGGTGCGGAGCACGTCCTCGCCTTCCAAGAGCCCTTCTATGCGCGTCTCGCCGACCGCGAGCGCCCCCAACATAAGGGCACGGTGAGAGATTGATTTATCACCCGGGATCGACGCTTCACCGCGCAAGACAGCGATCGGTTTCGATGTTCCTTTTCGCACTCTACAAACCCTTCCTCGGATGGCAAAACGGCACAATTCGGCGGTGCGCCCGTCTCTATCACAAGCTTTCAGCAGGCGACAGAATTGATTCAGCGGACTTTACCCATGCGGATTGTCGAACTTTGCTTTTGACACGCCCCTGCGGACGTGGCAATTGGCCGCCCTGAATTTCTCGGTTCGCTCGAAGGAGAACGCCCGTGGCCAAGCCAGAATGGGGCAAGAAACGTACGTGCCAGAGTTGTGGTGCGAAATACTACGATTTAAAGAAAGAGCCGCCGACCTGTCCGAAGTGTGAGACAGTGTTCCAGGCGGAGACCCCGCAGCGGGGACGACGTAGCCGGGCGGCGGCGGAAGCACCGAAGGTCGTGCCGCTGCCAGTAGCGGCGGCGGCAGTCGTGGCGGAAGTGCCGGATATCGCCGATGACGATATAGAAGTCGATGCGCTAGACGGTGATGATGAGTCCTTGCCGGAAGACACCAGCGATCTTGTCGACGACGACGATGATGTCAGCGATGTAATCGTGCCGGTCGAGACCGAGCGCGACGACGGTTGATTCGGAGCGCCGCCGCTGGGATATGTTCAGCGGCATGGCGCTCGATACTTTAGGCGCGAGACGACGCGAACCGGCTGTGATCAGCCGGTGGACGGCGAAGGGATAAAGCCCTTTTACCGGACGGTGCGGATATGAGCGAAAAGATTGCGAATTTCCTCGCGGAAAAGCGTCGTGACACGCCATTCCTGGTGCTTGACCTGAATTTGGTGGTGGATCGGTACCGCCGTCTGAGAGAGACGCTGCCGAACGTTGATATTTATTACGCGATTAAGGCCAATCCAGCGGACGAGGTCGTCAAGGCGCTCGCCGATGAGGGGTCATGCTTCGATATCGCCAGTCTGCCGGAGATGGCTGCCTGTTTGCGGCTCGGCGTCGGCGCGAACCGTTTGTCCTTCGGCCATACGATCAAGAAAGAGCGCGATATCGCCCGGGCGCACGGTGCGGGCCTCGATCTTTTTGCGTTTGATAGTGCCGGCGAGCTTGAAAAGTTGGCCCGTGCCGCACCTGAAAGCAGAGTATTCTGCCGTCTCACCACGAAGGGGGAGGGGGCCGATTGGCCGCTTTCGAAGAAATTCGGTTGTGAGGTCGATATTGCCGAAGGTCTGTTGAAGCGAGCTCAGCAGCTCGGTCTCAAGCCGCACGGTATTTCCTTCCATGTGGGCTCACAGCAAACCGACCCCGAACAATGGGACGTCGCCATCGCCGAGGCGGCGGAGTTATTTCGGGTGTTGGAGAAAGCGGGCGTGAAGCTGGAGCTGATCAATCTCGGCGGCGGTTTGCCTGCGCGCTACCTCAGTGAAGTGCCGACTGTCGCGCGCTACGGCGAGGCGATCAATGCGTCCATGCACAAGCATTTCGGCAATCAAATGCCGACGAT
This sequence comes from Alphaproteobacteria bacterium, assembly GCA_018665505.1. The sequence goes on along the minus strand of JABJCS010000756.1, from coordinate 6,422 downwards.
GATCTTGGAGCCGGGGCGCGGATTGGTCGGCGACGCGGGTGTGATCCAGGCGGAAGTTGTGCTCGTCGCGGACCGGCACAACGGCTCGGCCTCGCGTTGGGTCTATCTCGATATTGGAAAGTTCGGCGGCTTGCCGGAGACCATCGGCGAAGCGATCAAATACCGCATCCGCACGTCGCGCGACGGTGGCGAGACGGTGCCGAGCATCCTTGCCGGCCCGACCTGCGAAGAGCTGGACGTGCTTTATGAGCGCACGCCCTATCCATTGCCGAAGGACCTTCAGGTCGGCGACAGAATCGAAATTCAAAGTGCGGGGGCCTATACGTGGTCCTATTCCGCCGTCTGCTTCAACGGCATCCCGCCGCTCAAACAATACGTGATTTAGCGGGGTTTCAGTGGGACGCTAAAATTTCCGCTTGAGTTTCCCGCACGTGTCGAGGATATAAGGGCTCCAGCGGAGAAATCCGCGGGAAACCCTATGGGGCTGTAGCTCAGTTGGGAGAGCGCTACAATGGCATTGTAGAGGTCATCGGTTCGATTCCGTTCAGCTCCACCAGTTTCGAAAAGGTCCGGTCGCACAATAGCAGACCGGGCCTTCTCTTTTTTCTTAGCCCTATTCCGATCCCCCTTAACCGGTCTATATGTGTCTCGTCATGGAAGAAATCGCAGCAATTACACCGACGGACCAAACGGTCCCGATCCAGGAAGCCCATAAGTTCGACACCACCGCGCTGGAAGCTTTTATGCGCGAGAATGTCGAAGGGTTCACGTCGCCGCTCGAGCTCAGTCAGTTTCGCGGCGGTATGTCCAATCCGACCTTCATGGTCACTGATGGTGGCGGCAAGCGCTACGTCTTGCGCAAGAAACCGCCGGGCGACTTACTGCCTTCGGCCCATGCGGTCGATCGAGAATTCAAGATCATCTCGGCCATCGCGAATACTGGAGTACCGGTCTCCAAGGCCTATGCCTTGTGCGAGGACGAGTCGGTCGTCGGGCAGATTTTCTACGTCATGGAATTCAAGGACGGCCGGGTCTTTCGCGGCGTCGACCTGCCGGACCTGGGCGCGCAAGAGCGCGGTGAGATCTACAACAACATGGCCGATATTTTGGCCGAATTGCACGAGATCGATTATGCGGCGGTCGGGCTCGGCGATTTCGGGCGCGCCGGCGGCTATTGCGAGCGCCAGGTGCGGCGTTGGTCGCAGCAATACGAGGCCAGCAAGACCGAGGACCTCCCCGTCATGGACAAGCTCATGGCCTGGCTGCCGGAGAACATGCCGGACGACAGCCTGACTTGCCTCGCCCATGGCGATTACCGCTTGGAAAATATAATTTTCGCTCATGACAACGCCGACGTTCTGGCGGTCGTCGATTGGGAGTTGGGCACGCTCGGCAATCCGTATTCGGATCTCGCTTATAATTGCCTGCCTTATTACGCTCCTGATCCCCGGCGCGGAAATCTGATGGAAAATAATCCCGCGGTCTCGGGCATTCCAAGCGAGGAAGATTACGTCAACCGCTATTGCAAGGCGCGTGGCCTCACGGAAATTCCGCACTGGAACTTCTATCTCGTGCTGTCGCTGTTCCGCCTCGCCGCCATTGTCCAAGGGGTCTACTACCGGGGCCTGCAAGGCAACACACCGACGTCGGATGCCTTGGCGCTCGGCAGCCAATGTCTCGACCGCGCGACGGTCGCATGGGAGTTGGTTCAGTCCGGTCGGAAATAAAGGTTTCTCGGAAACGCGATAGCGTTCTCCGGCTCCTGCCTAGTTCCGTGATGAAAATCAGACGCTGACCTGGACCCCGGCGCTTCGGCCGGGGAACGGTGTTGGGTTAGAATTCCAACACCAGTCTTCCCCGCGTACCACCCGCTTCGAGCCGCCGATGAGCTTCGCTTGCTTCCGCCGCGGGCATGCTGTCCGCGATGCGAAGGGTCAGAATGCCAGCTTCCGCCTGCTGTCGCAGCGTGTCTAATTTCTCATATTCGCCGTCGTAGCTGCGCACGGAGGTAGCCGTGAACGAGATGCCTCGCTGGGGTTCACCCATGAAGTGGCGCACCGATGTATAGGCACCGCCGTCCTTTACCGCCGGAATCACCGCTTCGTTTAAAACCGCGCCGTCCGCGAGACCATCGACACCGTCGGGGAAATGTTCGCGGAACCGCGTCGCGACATCATTGCCGCGCGCGACGACGATATCCGCGCCAAGCGACGAGACCAGTTCGTGGTCGGCATCCGACGCATCGGCAATCACCGTGAGGCCCTCGCTCTTTGCCAATTGAATGACGTAGCCGCCATAGGCGCCAGCAGCACCCGTCACCGCCAAAACCTGACCCGGAGAGAGGTTGAGTAAGTCGAGGGATTGCCGCGCCGTCAGCCCGTTCATCGGCAAGCTACAAGCCTGCACATGGGTCGTGCCCGCCGGGGCAGGGACGACCGCCCGCTGGTCGAGGACGATCTGCTCGCGATACGCACCGTGGCTCGCGGTCGGGCATACCATAGCCATGACCGTATCGCCGACCTTCACGCCGGTGGTGACGCCGTCGCCCACCTCATCGACGATCCCGGCCGCATCCATGCCGGGGATATAGGGCGGCGGGTCGGCCTTTTGTTGTTCGGCGCGCGCGCCGTTGCGGGCCATTGTGTCGGTCGGGTTCACCGCTGCTGCATGGATCCGCAGGCGCACCTGCCCCGGGCCCGCATGCACTTCCGGCACGTCGACGACCTGAAGCACTTCCGGTCCACCATGCGTCATCAATCCCCCTGCCCGCATTACATACTTCCTTTCAATCGTTCATTGGTATCGCCCACAACCGTGGGCGTGCCATATCGTAAACTGACGCAAACAAACGGAAGGGCAATATCGTGAGCGCGGAACAAAATAGAAAAATCGTCGAGGACGCTGTCGCCAAATGGCAATCGGGCAACCCTGAGGCCTTCTACCAAATTCTCGATGAGAATGTGAATTGGACCGTCATCGGGACGACCGAGGTTTCCGGCACCTACACGAGCCGGCAGGATTTTATCGACGACGCGGTTCGAAAAATCGGCAAACGCATCGACGGCCAGGTAACGCCCGAAATTGTCGATATCATCACAGAGGGCGACCGGCTTGTTTTTCGATGGGACGGCAGCGGGAAAATGGCGGACGGCACGCCCTATCGCAACCGCTATAGCTGGGCGATGACCTTCAAGGACGGAAAGGTCGTCGAAGGAACCGCCTATCTCGATACGGCGCTGGTCGACCGGCTTATGGAACTTCCATCCGGCTAGAAGCCTACTTGCTGAGGTAGATGCCGATGCGGTCTGCGACGTGTTCCGCATCGGCGCCGACACCGTAGACGATGCCGGATTTTCGTGTGTGCAGGAAATTGAGGCCGAGGAAGTAAAGCCCGGCTGCCGTCGTCTCGCCGCGCTCCGTCACTGGGTAGCCGACCTCATCGGTCACATCCGCCTCAATCCAAGAATAATCGTAACGAAAGCCGGTCGCCCAAATCACCGACGATATACCTTCGTTGGCTAGATCGAGTGTGTCGGGCTCCGGAACCCGCTCTAAATCGTCCAGGGGTGCATGGATAGGGTCGTCGCCTTCGTCCTCCGGGAATGAAAGGCTATTCCGCTCGATATAGGCGTCGACATCGCTGCAGAAATTTTCCGAATGCCGGTCAGCCGCCGCTATGTTCTCCCGTAAGTCCTGTCGTAGATGGAGCATCGTACCATCAATGCCGTCGACCCGGCCTAACAGGCGGATGCCATTGCGGTGAAAACCTTGCAGGCTGATCGTGTGCCAGGCCGCGATTTGCGGTTGCCCGCCAAACTTGCGGCGCGGGTCTGCCAAATCGCTCGCCTTGCGATCCATCAACCCGGTCTTGTCGTACCAATAGTTCAGGTCACGGCCCCGATAGCGCCGGGGTACCCGCCCAGCTTCGCCGACCGAGAGGAGGACGTCTCGGCCCGCCGCGTGCAGGTCTTCGACAATTTGCATGCCGGATTGCGCGGAGCCGACGACCAGTGCCTTGCCAGGCGGCAACATGTCGGGCGTGCGGTAGTCGGCAGCGCTGAGCGAGACGATATCGCGTGAGAGGTTCTTGGCGACCGCCGGAATGCTTGGAGCTTGATAGGTTGAAGTTGCGATGACCAAGGCCCGCGCCGTCAACGGGCCGTCCGAAGTCTCAAGCGTCCAGCCGGTCCCCGTCGGTGAGGCCCTTGTCGCTTCGACGCCCAGGTGCAGCGGGACCGCGAAGCGTTTCGCGTACCCTTCCAGGAGGTCGACGAATTCGTCGCGGTTCATGAACCCGTCCGGGTCGGAGCCGTCGTAATCCTGCCCCGGCAGGTTCAGGGTCCAGTTCGGCGTGTTCATGTAAAAGCTGTCCCACCGCTGGTGGCGCCAACTCCGGCCAACCTCGTCTTTCTCCAAGACGAGATGGTCGATGTTGAGTCTGGAGAGGCAGACACTGGCAGCGAGTCCGGCTTGGCCGCCGCCCACGATGACGACATCCGCCATCTATTAGGCGTCGTCTGGGGTGGTGATCAGCGAGCGGTCCAGCTCCATGCGGAAATCAATGTAGCCAAGTGATGGCGGGTTCAATCCGGCTTGGCTGACCATGTTGTGGGTCTGTCCGCGATGGTGCGCCTGATGCTGCGCGAGATTGGTGAAATAAATGTGTTTCGGCACTTCGCGTCGGTCGCGGTTATCGAGGCCCAAGGTCCAGAACACGAATGGCTCGTCGAGGCGATCGGCATCTACGTCCTTCGTGAGGGCAATCCAGCGGGCGTCTTCCTCTGCGTGATGGGCGGAAAGAGCCGCCAAATCCGTGTGCAGAATTTCGTTCAACCCCGTGAACGTGGAATCGATTCCCTCGATACGCTCGCGGTAGAGGATATCGACCAGCAATAGGTGGTTTAGCGTCCCCAGGATCGAGCCGAAAAAGGCGCCACGATCTTTGGCGACCTGTTCCGCTGATAACTCGGCGCAAATGCCGTGCAGGCGTTGATTCGCCCAAGCGTTGTACTGCGCCAGTATATGAGGATGTGCCAACATAGCGTCCTATCTCCGATAGCCGATGGTCGTGGCTATGGAGAATAGGACGGCGCGCTGCCGGGGCAATTTCGGCGGCACGTTACGCCGCGCGGCGACCGATGAAAATGTCCGCGCAATCGTCGTTGGCGCAATCGGGCGTCTCCGCCGCGACAACAATATCGCCGATCCGCTTGAGTCCGACATCGGTGAGTAGAGCCGGGTTAAGTTGGTCCACGGTCTCTCTCTTGCGGCGTTCGCCAAGCCAACAGATGAATGACGCCACGGGCGTAAAAGTGTTCTGTGATTGCGATTGAGGGACGGCGTTGAAGTGCCGTCGGACCGCGAGATGATCTTCGAATATGTTCAACATGTCTGAGCTCCCATCGAGCAAGGATTCTAATGCTTGCTTGGAAGATGAGCGCTAATACGTGTCGCTACAACGAAGAATTTTTATGATTTCGGATTAGGAAAATTATGCCGAAATGGCCTTGCCATCTCACGTCATTCCGGGGCCTGCAAAGCAGGAACCCGGAATTATGGCTTGAGGCCAGCCAAACGAAAAATCGCGCTTGGGTAATGCTCAGGCCCTAATTCCGGATCCGCCCCATGGGCCGTCCGGAATGACGCGAATGGGTGGATGACAGGCGTTTCTACTTAATCGACGTCCTTACCGCGTGGTGTCCAGTTTTGCTGGGCCCGCAGTTCCAAACGAGCGATTTGCTGGCGATGCACCTCGTCCGGGCCGTCGGCGAAGCGGAGCGCGCGCGCCCGGGCCCACATATAGGCGAGTGGGAACTCCTGGCTCATGGCGCCGCCGCCGTGCAGCTGCATGGCGTTGTCGATAATGTTGAGCGCCATGTTCGGGGCCGCGACCTTAATCATCGCGATCTCTTGGCGTGCGGCCTTGTTGCCGACCGTGTCCATCATGTACGCGGCCTTCAACACCAACAGGCGATGCATCTCGATATCGATGCGGGCTTGTGCAATCCGCTCTTGGGTGACGCCGCGTTCCGCTAGGGTCTTGCCCCAAGTTGTGCGCTGGGTCGCCCGCTTACACATCAGCTCAAGGGCGCGTTCGGCGACACCGATCAAGCGCATGCAGTGATGGATACGTCCCGGCCCGAGGCGGCCTTGAGCAATCTCGAAGCCCCGGCCTTCGCCAAGCAGCATATTTGAGACAGGGACGCGCACGTCCTTGAACTCGACCTCGCCGTGGCCGTGTGGGGCATCGTCGTAACCCATTACGGTCAGCATCCGATGCACCTTGATACCGGGCGTGTCGGTCGGGACCAGGATCATCGATTGCTGCTTATAGGACTCCGCTTTCGGATCATTCTTTGCCATGAAGATGATGATTTTACAGCGGGGATCGCCGATGCCTGACGTCCACCATTTGCGGCCGT
>JABJCS010000093.1 GCA_018665505.1 Alphaproteobacteria bacterium | reverse complement strand
TCCTCTGGAGAACTGAAGATACACGCGACGGTTATCAGGAACGGATTCTCGGTTCGCTGAACGAGTTGGCCGTTATCGAACCGCGTGGACTGAATGGCGGGCCATCGGCAATTTGGGAAGCCTTTCAACAGTACCAAAAAAGTTGCCTAAATTCAACAGTGTACCATTAGCAGAGTATTTTCGTCCCGAACTCATGGAAGACACCGCAAAGGCGGATATGTCTTCCTTGAGTTGGATTGACGTTGCCGACCCTAACCCCGAAAATTACATATTCCACGGGCATCGCGGTCTTTGCGATGTCAGCGTATTTCCAAAGTATGACGGCATAAGAATCGGCGACCATCCTTTAAAACGGAATAGATATGCGCTGATCGAGGAATACATTGATTGTGTTCAAGCCCGAGCACCGCGTTACCACGAAATCACGCAAATCTATGATGGCAAATCACGATGCTATCGCCGAACTCTACTACCCGCCGTTAATAATTCAGGTGAAGTGGTAAAGTTATTTATGGCCATGCGGGTGCTTGAACTCCCCAATTCCGGAACTGCGGAAAGCATTTCTTCCCGAACAGACCAATGAATGTCAACATTCATGTCTCTCTGACGTCCGCTATAGTATCCCCGAACTAACGGCACTCGATGAGCTAATCCGCGCGCGGGCTTAATACCCCCGTCGTCTTCGACGAATGCGACCACGGCATCGACATAATAATTTGTCAGAGCGATGCATCGACCGTACTGACTAACGGCCTTCGCAATACTTAGACCTTCAAATAACAATACGCCTCGGTATTTTTTTGCGACCCACATACCGGCAAGAAACAAAAGCGATCCTGAAAGATTTGGCAAATTATCGTTAAGCGCTTGCGGGACCCAATTATTGTTTACCGTCTTGCCACTAAATAGCCGTCCTGTGAGGATCCATTTTCGTATAAAATCATCGGTCTCGACTAATCTATCAACCTGTAACGCAATAACGTCACCAGTGTGACGTTCTCGAACTTCGACCCAAAATCCGTCAAAATTATTGCGTTTGGGGTCTACGGATCTTGATACGCCTAAATCAGAAGCAAATGTACGTGCTGTCTCCGCCCAGTCGTCGAAATCGTGTTTGATAGATACTTCTAATTCTAATTGTTCTAAGCACTTCTCAATCTGTTCAATAAAAAATTGTGCCGATTGTAGTCCACTCAGGTCATCATTGAGATCGATAACATCCAATTGAGATTGATACATAGTTCTAACCTTCAGAAAGTGTGTGCCAGGTTTAATATTGCCATGGCAACACAACCCAGGTGAGTCTTCACTCTGAAGTTTCGGATAAAATTATATCACGGTTAGACCTTATCTAAGAATTTACGGTGCCCCGATGGAGCGAACTATCATTTGGAGACGCCTTACCATATTGAAGTAAGATTACGTTCAAATAACAGCGTTCAATTTCTCGAGAACTCCGATCAATTGTTCTAGCGGCGAAAACTTCGAACTTTACAGGCGCTCTATGTATCCAACGCCGCCTCACCCCTACCCGTTACCGCCATGCGAAAGCGAGCTGCCATATAATGGCCGATGCGGGATTGCGGTTCGGTGAGTTTACCGTACGTGCGCAGCGCCACCTTAGCGACCACCATGACGGGCCCCTCCTCTTCCAGCAAAAGGCGTTTCGCCTCGGCCAGTTCGGACATTTCGGTGATTTCCAGAGTCTTCCGAAATCCACATTGATCCGCAATGCCGGCCAAATTCGTCTGTCCGGACGTGTGGGTCGGTTGGCCGCCTGTCTCGGAATAATGGCCGTTATCCATCACCAAAATAGCTACATTGCGGGCGGGCGCGTTGCCCGCAGCCGAGAGGCCAGTGAGACCCATCAGTAATTCACCGTCTCCGGTGACGATAAGCACGCGCTTTTCCGGCTGTGCGACCGCAATGCCAAGGCCGACCGGCACCGACTGTCCCATGGCGCCCCACAGATAGAAATTCTGCGGACTGTCGCCAAGTTCCGCGACGTCATACGTGCTAGACCCAAGCCCTGTGACCACCAGTAAATCCTCTGGACGGTCGCTCAGAATGTCGGCGATTAACTCGCCGCGCTGTAGTGTACCGGTCATAGCGTCCTCTGCTTTTCGCGGAAATTCTTGGTGCCGATTAGTTTTTGCGAGAGCAACACTGCCACCTGCTGATTGCCGTCAAAGGCCATCCGCATGGCAGCGGTTATCGTCTCGCGAACTTCTTCGGGATGGTTGGCGCGATATACCGTGACACCCATCGCCTCGAACACATCGGGAGTTGCCTTCCCCATCGGGACCTGCCAGGGGACGAACTCGCCCCATTCACCCCGCATCGAAACAATGGTGACAAAAGGAACGCGGCACACATTTGGCATCGCCAACGCATTAATCGTATTACCGACACCACTGCTCTGCATCAGCATGACGCCGCGCTGTCCGCCGAGCCACGCGCCCGTCAGGACGCCAACGCCGTCCTCTTCGGTGGTGAGGCCGATGACGGTCATCTTGTTGTCCGCTTCGCAATCGCGGATTAAGGCTGCGTGCCCCGCATCCGGGACATAACAAACTTGTTCGATGTTTTGCTCGCGCAGGACATCATAGATATCCGAGCGCCAATTTTTTGTGTTTACGTTCATATCGCTCAATCATGAGTACAATTCGCGGTCACGTTCGTAGGATTCAGCAAAAATTTCAAGCAATCTTCGCGCCTCTGCATTGTGTTCCGAGAATTGAATGAGGCCCTTGGTGATAAACGAGGCAAAACCGACGGCTTCGCCCTTCCCTCTCAAGCTAATGCCATCGGCGATATCGGCAAGATCATTGTGCACCAATTTCGGCGCCATGACGTTGAGTTGCGTTTTCACGTATCGATTTTTCGTGCGCCAACGTCGTTGAGCCTTTGCGGTCGCCATGCCTCGCTCCTTAAATATTAAGGGGCTGTCCCAGATAACCGAGATTAGAGGTTATCATGGTATCCATGCGCAAGAGCCGTCTGAGCAGATACAGGCAGGATCGTCTGATCGAACATTTTGTTGCTGGCACGACGGCCCGGACAGCTGCCAGTTTATG
>JABJCS010000092.1 GCA_018665505.1 Alphaproteobacteria bacterium | reverse complement strand
GCTTACTATCGGAACTGCCCTAAGCCCGTTCGGGAAACAATCTTCTCAAACCCTCCCGAGAGGCGTCGGCAATTCCGCGTTCAGTCACCAGTCCGGTAACGAGGCGCGACGGCGTGACATCGAATGCAGGATTTGCAGCAGGGGAGCCGGCCGGAACGATCCGTACCGTTTCGATCTTCCCATCCGCGGTCATCCCCATCATATCCGTGACCTCTGCGCCGTCCCGCTCCTCGATCGGAATGCCGGCCACTCCGTCATCGAGTGTCCAATCGATCGTCGGCGACGGTAAAGCTACATAGAACGGGACGCCGTTGTCATCGGCCGCGAGCGCTTTCAAATAGGTGCCGATCTTATTCGCAACATCGCCACTGGCAGTCGTGCGATCCGTGCCAGTGATGCAAAGATCGACCTCGCCATGCTGCATCAAATGCCCACCTGCATTGTCGGCGATGACCGTATGCGGCACGCCGTGATGACCGAGCTCCCAAGCGGTCAGGCTCGCCCCTTGGTTCCGGGGTCGTGTCTCATCGACCCAGACGTGCACAGGAATGCCCGCATCATGCGCTTTATATATTCCGGAAGTCGCCGTGCCCCAATCCACTGTCGCCAACCATCCTGCATTGCAATGGGTCAGTATGTTGACCGGCTCGCCCGCAGCTTTCGTGGCCGCGATCCGTTCGATCAGCGGCACAGCATGTGCGCCAATCTGTCGGTTAATCTCGACATCTTCGTTGCAAATCTCCGCCGCCCGCAGATAGGCGGCGGCTTCTCGCTCACTGGCTTCGAGCGGGAATATATGTGAGCGCATGTCGGCCAACGCCCAATGCAGGTTCACCGCTGTCGGCCGCGTCGACCCGAGCAGCGTCACGGCTCGTTCCAGATTATCGGTCGTGGGATCTTCATGCATTGCAACTGCAACGCCATAAGCCGCAGCCGCACCGATCAACGGCGCCCCGCGCACCCGCATCACCTTTATAGCTTCGGCCACAGCGTCGACCGTCTCGAGTTCCAGGATTACGAACTCGTGCGGCAGGCGGGTCTGGTCTATGATTTGGACACGCCAGCCGTCCTGTGCCGGCCAGATTGTTCGATATGGGGTCTGGTCTACTTTCATTAGGCGGTCCATCCATGCGGTCTGTTGAAGCTTCTTATATCTGGCCGCGATTCGACTGAAAAGAGGAACGCCCATTACCGGGCGTGAAGATATGGACTGGACGATCTATTGGTTCATGTTTCCGCTTGCGATCGGCGTTACCACGACGGCGTCGCTCTGCGGAATCGGTGGCCCCGCCCTCTTCACCCCAATCTTTATAATCCTGCTTCCCCTACTCGGACCCGAATACCTTTTGCAAAGTGCCGTCGCCGCGTTCGGCGCGGCTCTATTGACTCAATGTTTTGGCTTTACGTCCGCTTTTTTCGGCTACTACCGGCGTCGATTGATCGATTTTAAAACTGCGATCCCGTTTGCCGCAGTCGGGGTACCTTTCGGCATTATCGGGGCGTTACTCACGCAGGCTGTCGATGACAATCTGTTAAAAGCAGGATACGGCATTTTGATGCTGGTTCTAGCGGCTGTCATGTTGCGACGCCAAAACGGCAACGGAAACGACACAAACGAAATGAATGTGGAAACCGTGGAACGGCGACGCATTATCGACCGGGACGGTACAGCCTACGAATATCCACGACCACGCCAAGGCATCGGAGCAATCGTCACGGGTGCAGGAGCCCTGCTGACGGGAATGGTATCCGTCGGCATTGGCGAAGTGATGATGCCGCAATTGATAAAGCGGCACCGCATTCCAATTCCCGTCGCCGCCGGTACTTCCGTGATGGTCGCAATCCTCGTGGTCATCGCCTGTTCGGTGACCTTGACCATGGGATTAATCGCGAAGGGAGGAATGACCGCCGTCCCCTGGAATTTGGTCTGCTATACGATCCCGGGGGTTATCATCGGCGGCCAAATTGGCCCCCGTCTTCAGGGTCAATTTGATCAGGCCGCCATGGTCAAGTTTATCGGCACCCTTTTCATCGCCATCGGCGCGGCGATGTTGTGGGTTGTCTTCGCTTAAACTGCAATCTTCTTCAGATCGAAATAGAAGGACGTTCCTTCGCCGATCACGGAATCGAAATCCAGACGGCCGCCATGAGCTTCGACGATCGCGGCGGAGATGCTCAAGCCAAGGCCGGTTCCGCCGGATTGCCGCTTGTCGGATGAGTCGGCTTGCGTGAACCGTTCGAAAATTTGATCGCGAAAATCTTCCGGAACTCCCTGTCCATGATCCGAAACGACGACTTTCACTCTTGTGTCTTCATCCATCACGGAAATGTTTACTTCACTGCCCTTGGGCGAGAATTTAGCCGCATTCGACAACAAATTCGCCATCACCTGTATCAGCCGCGTCTCATCACCAGAGACAGTGGTCGATAGAGCATCCGGCGCGAGTACGAAGTCGACGCCAAACTGTTCTGCGTAGGCTCGATTGTCTTGAATTGCATGTTCGACCAAGGTTCGGATATCCATCGGTTTCAAATTAAGGGGCTGTCCCAGATAACCGAGATTAGAGGTTATCATGGTATCCATGCGCAAGAGCCGTCTGAGCAGATACAGGCAGGATCGTCTGATCGAACATTTTGTTGCTGGCACGACGGCCCGGACAGCTGCCAGTTTATG
>JABJCS010000755.1 GCA_018665505.1 Alphaproteobacteria bacterium | reverse complement strand
GATCGGAGAATATCGATGTCTCCGGGCGTCTCGTCATTCCGGGCATGATCGACACCCACGCCCATGTTTTCGAGCATATCGGCGGCCCGTTCGGGTTGAACGCGGATATGGTCGGGGTTCATTCCGGGGTTACCACGCTGGTCGATCAGGGTGGGCCCAGTAGCATGACTTTCGCCGGATTCCGCCATTATGTCGTGGAACCTTCCGCCAGCAATGTGGTCGCCTTTATCTCGGCCTATGTGGTCGGCGGACTCGAAGGGCATTTCTACACCGACCTTTATGGGCCATCTGGTGTTGATGTCGGTGCCACATGCCGCGTCATCGAGGGCAATCGCGATTTGATCAAGGGGATCAAGGCGCATGCTGAAGTCGGCGGCTTCGCGCGCTGGGGTGTCAAAGTCATTGAAATGGCAAAAGACATCTCCCTGCAATCGAAGCTACCGCTCTATATTCACTTGGGCCAACTCTGGCCGCTGCCCGAGAAGGGCGGTGTCGAGGTTGATCCCGATACCGTCATTCCGACCGTGGTGGACATGCTAACTCCTGGCGATGTTCTGGCGCATCCGTTTACACGGCATCCGGGCGGCTTCGTCGACAGCAAGGGCAATATGCATCCGGCGATCACGGATGCCCTGGCGAAGGGTATCAAGATAGACGTTGGGCATGGCTCGCATTTCAGCTTCGAGATGGCGCACAAGGTGATGGAGGCAGGTGTCCTGCCGCACACGCTCGGCGCCGATATGCATGGCTACAATACAAAAGTGCCCAACCCCGAGATGGCCAAGGAAGAAGATCATATCTTCACCGGCGACGTAAAATTCAGCATGACCCACGCGATGACTGAGCTCGTGGCGCTTGGCATGCCGTTGGCGGACGTGGTGGCGACAGCGACATCGAACGCCGCCGAGATGATTGGCATGACCGATGAGATCGGCGCCTTGAAGCCGGGCATGGTCGCGGATGTCTCGATCCTGGCGGACGAGCGCGGCAAATGGGTATTGCGCGACAACAGCGGCGATCAGGTTGTCGCGGACCAATATCTGCGACCGGATTTCTGCCTGCGCGCGGGCAAACGCTTCGACGCTGATGCGACCATCCTGCCGCAACTCGAAGCCGCGGCCTGATCCGCGGATGAACGATATCCATCAAGGGGTTGGCGCGCCGCTACCGCGCAAGGAAGACGAGCGATTCATGCGTGGCCGCGGCCGCTATGTCGCGGATATCAAGCCGGCGGGAACGCGTGAAGTTGCGTTCTTGCGCAGCCCTCTGGCGCACGCCCGTATCTTGGGCGCGCGCGTCCCGGCGGATATCCGGAATAAGGTGTTTCTCGCGCAGGATTTGACGGGTGTGCAGCCGATCCGCGCTGTCTCTGCCTTGCCCGGGTTCAAGCCTTCCGTACAGCCGGCGTTAGCGGACGAGAAAGTACGTTATGTGGGCGAGCTGGTCGCCATGTGCGTCGCCGATACCCGTGCCGAGGCCGAGGATATCGCCGCGCGGGTCGAAATCGATTTCGAGGAACTCCCCGCGATCCACGATATGCTCCAGGCCCGCGATGCGGATGCGGCGCTGCTCCACGAGGAATGGGGCGACAATGTCTTCTTGGAGAGTTTCGTTGATGTCGGCGATGTCGACGCGGTTGCGGCGCGCGCGGCAATCAAGGTAGAGCGTGAATTTCGCACGGCGCGCCAATGCATGTCGCCGATCGAAGGGCGCGGTGTCATCGCTGAGTGGGACACGCGCCTAGAGCAGTTGATTATGCATAGTGCCACGCAAATGCCGCATATCGTGCGCAGCGGTCTTGCCGAATGTCTCGGGCTAGATCATGGGCGGGTGCGCATCATCTCCCCCGATGTTGGCGGAGGCTTTGGGTATAAGGGCATCCTCCTGGCGGAGGAAGTAGCGCTTGGATGGCTGGCGATGCGGCTCGGCCGTCCGGTCCGCTGGATCGAGGACCGTCGCGAGCAGTTGACCGCCAACGCCAATTGCCGCGAACATCATTACAAGATCACGGGGTATGCGGACGAGAACGGCAAACTGCTGGGGCTCGAGGCGCAGGCGCATGTGGATTCAGGTGCCTATTCGGCCTATCCGTTCTCCGCTTGTCTCGAATCCGCGCAGGTCGGCAGTATCCTGCCCGGGCCGTACGATTTCGAGGCGTTTCGCTGCCGGACCTGGTCATCGGCCACGAACAAACCGCCGATCCTGCCCTATCGCGGCGTTGCACGAACCGGCGTTTGTTTCGCCACGGAATTGGTGCTGGACGCTATCGCTCGGGAGGCTGGGAAGGAGCCGCACGAAGTCCGGTTGATGAACCTGCCGTCGGCGGACGCGATGCCGTTCAATAACATTACGGCGAAGCATTTCGACAGTGGCGACTACCCGACGTGTCTGAAGAAGGCGGTTGAGGCCATTGATGTGGCGAGCGTGCGGGAGCGGCAGAAATCACCGGAGTCCGATGGCCGCAAGATTGGTGTCGGCCTCTCGATTTTCTGCGAGCAGGGAGCCCACGGTACGACCGTCTATGCGGGCTGGGGTATTCCCATGGTGCCGGGGCACGAACAATGCGGCGCCCGGTTGACCCCGGACGGTGAATTGGAATTGCGCATCGGCGCGCATAGTCACGGGCAAGGACTTGAGACAACGCTGGCGCAGGTCGCGCACGAGGTTCTCGGCATCGATCCGGGCCTCGTTCGATTGGTTCACGGCGATACCGGCGTCACACCCTATTCGACGGGGACGTGGGGGTCGCGCTGCATGGTGATGTCCGGCGGCGCGGTCGCGACCGCATGCGAAGCCTTGGCCGAGCGGGCGAAACGCATCGGCGCGTCGCTTCTACAGACTGAAGAAGCGGACGTACGCGTTGAGGCGGGTAAGGTCGTCTCGCCAAACAATTCGATCAGCCTCGGCGATATCGCCAAGGTCTGGTATCTGAAGCCGCAGGACCTTCCGGGAGATGTCGACCCGGCTGGATTAGAGGTGACTGTCGGCTATAAACCGGACGTGGATTCCGGCACTTTCAGTTATG
>JABJCS010000754.1 GCA_018665505.1 Alphaproteobacteria bacterium | reverse complement strand
TTGATTGTTCGCCTCGGTTGCTCCGCTGGTAAAAATGACATTTTTCGGGAGCGCCCCAACCAGACGGCCAATTTCCTCACGTGCGTCTTCTATGATTTTTCGCGCGGCGTGGCCTTTTGCATGCACCGAAGACGGATTGCCGAATTCCCCGAGGCCCGAGACAACAGCCTCCTGGACGCCAACGGAAACCGGCGATGTCGCATTATGGTCGAAATAAGCCATGCGGTTCTTCGTTGCCTATGCGGTCACTCGGCGCTTCGGAGAAACTCGGCTAAGCGGCGTTGCCGCCCGCTACCAGATCGCTTCCCCTGACGCGCCCTTCGACAACATCGTACAAGGTAACGGAGCTCAGGAACAAATGAATATGATCGCTCAACTCATCCCATAAATCGTGGGTAAGACAACGCTCCCGCCCCCCGGTACAGCCGCGCGGCGAACCCGGTGCACAGCGGGTCGCGCGAAGCGCTTCGTCGACGGCGTCGATCACATCTGAAATCGGCATATCCGCGGCATCACGAGCAAGTAAATATCCGCCGCCCGGCCCTCGTACACTGTTCACCAGTCCGGCCAGCCGCAGCTTCGCAAATAATTGTTCAAGGTATGACAGCGATATGCCCTGGCGATCGGCGATATCCGCCAGTGCTACGGGTTGCCCTTGGCAATTCTTCGCCAAGTCTACCATCGCCATAACCGCATAGCGGCCTTTCGTCGTCAGTCTCACGATTTAATCTCCCGAAATCGCGGGCTTCGTTACGAATTATATAGCGCGGTTTTAGAGTTTGGCTGCCCCAGATTTTAACTTATTGAAATATACTAATTTTTTGGCATATCCGGATGCGAGGAATCTGCTTCGGGATACTCGGAAGCCTCAATTGATTCGGCCCCCTTCGCGGCGTCCGCCTCCAATTCTTCCACCCGCGCCTTCAAGGTCGTGACCTGTTCCATCAACCCTTCCAGGGCTCGGGCAATGGGATCGGGAACATCGCCGATCGGCGTTCCGTAGGGTGAAAACTCAGCCGACCGACTACCGCTACCGCGCGGGATGGCGCGCCCGGGAATGCCGACAACGGTCACCGCTTCCGGCACGTCTTTCGTCACCACGGCATTTGCGCCGACCCGTGCGCAACGCCCAACGATCACCGGTCCCAGGATTTGCGCACCGGAGCCGACAATGACGTCATCCTCCAGGGTCGGGTGGCGTTTTTGCTCCCGCTGACTGTCGGAATCAATGGAGGGTGCGACACCGCCCAGTGTCACGTCATGATAAAGCGTCACCCTATCGCCAATCTTGGCGGTCTCGCCGATGACAACGCCCATTCCATGGTCGATAAAGAACCCCTTACCAATCACCGCGCCCGGGTGGATTTCGATCCCGGTAAAAAATCGTCCGACCTGGGAGACGAACCGGCCAAACAATTTTAAGTTCCGCCGCCAGGCCCAATGGGCGGCGCGATGCAGAACGATTGCGTGGAATCCGGGATAACAAATAACGATCTCAACCCAGGACCGTGCCGCAGGGTCGCGTTCTTTAACGCCTTTGATCTCTTCGCGCATTGCCTTGAACATCGTGCGGGCCACCTAATCTTGTTACATAAGACCGCAGGGTATCCCGGTGCATTTTAATCCTATTACAAGGATCGCAGGCAAGAACCTTAATTTGCGGGTTTCTTACCGGGCATCTGTTGGATATAGATATGCGGCCTTTCCGGGTCAACCGGGTCATGAGTCGTTTTGTTGACGGTCGTCGGCGATGCGATTGCGAACCAAGTTGCATTTTAAACATCAATTGAAGCGACGGGAACTATGCCAGAAGTCATCATTAACGGTCCCGACGGAAGACTGGAATGTAAGTATCAGCCGGGCCGCGAGCCAAACGCGCCGATTGCCTTGATGCTGCATCCCCACCCCCAACACGGGGGGACGATGAACAACAAAGTCGTCTATACGCTCTATCAGATTTTCCTGCGCCGCGGTTTTGCCTGCATGCGCTTCAACTTTCGAGGCGTCGGACGATCGCAAGGATCGTTCGCGCGCGGCGAAGGCGAGTTGTCGGATGCGGCGGCCGCACTCGATTGGCTGCAAGGCTACAACGAGAATGCGTCACAATGCTGGATCGCCGGATTTTCCTTCGGGGCCTGGATCGGCATGCAATTGCTGATGCGGCGTCCTGAAATCACATCCTTTGTATCAGTAGCGCCGCCCGCCAATATGTATGACTTCAGCTTCCTGGCGCCCTGCCCGTCATCCGGCTTATTCTTATCCGGTGATAAAGACGACATCGTTCCGGCGGATTCGATCGAAACTCTGGTCGGGAAATTACGCCAACAGCGCGGTATCGAAATCGATCACCACACGATCGCCGGCGCCAATCATTTCTACCATGATCGCCTGGGCGAGATGGAAAAATTGGTTGGTGACTATCTCGATACTGCGATGGCTCCCAAGCCTGAAGAGGCGGTCTCGGACTAACCTTTGTGACGATGCAGAATACCGCCCGTTGTCGGCGCAGCTACGCCCGTCGTCTCTGGAAAACTGGTCGGTAGGTTTTTTAGTTTGCGTACTGCTAAGTAGGCGAAGGCTTGAGCTTCGATCGCGTCACCGTCCCAACCGAGCGCCTCCATTGGCTCTACCGGAACGCCCAACGCTGAACTTAATCCCGCCATTAGGGCCGGATTTCGCCGTCCGCCGCCGCATACGACCCAGCGAGCCGGCGGGGCGGGGAAATAATCAAGCGACGCTTTGATGCAGCCAATTGTAAAAGCCGTTAGAGTGGCTGCACCGTCCTCGACCAGCAGCGGTTCCGCTAAGGAGGTATCGAACTCGTTACGGTCCAAGGATTTCGGTGGCATTCGCTTCAAATAAGGGGTCTTCAGCAGCCCTTCCAAGACCGCGACGTCAATGTCTCCACGCCGCGCCATCGCGCCGTCGCGATCCATCGGTTTACCGGTGTTCTTATATGTCCAATCGTCGATTAGCGCGTTACCGGGCCCGGTATCGAAAGCCATCAATTCATCGTCTTTTCCAATCCACGTGACGTTTGCGACACCGCCGATATTTAATACCGCGACGGGTTTTTCGAAGGCGGCCATCAACGCCGCATGAAAGATCGGCGCCAGAGGAGCCCCCTCTCCACCACCCGCGACATCGGCGGAACGGCAGTCGGCGACCACATCAATGCCGCATTCCGCCGCCAATAATGCACCGTCGCCAATTTGCCAGGTAAAGCCGCGCGCCGGCTCATGATGAATGGTATGCCCGTGAAATCCGACGACATCTACCGATTTTGCCCTGCCCTCAACACTCTCCAAGAGCCGCTCGACGGCTTTGGCGTGCAGCAAGGTCAATTCCCGCTCCACCGCTATAGTTTCCCCATCCACCTCAGTACGCCCCAATATCGCCCGGATACGGTCCGCGAATTCCGGTTCATAGAGCATCGAATGGAACGCCAACCGGTCAATTTGATGGACGCCGTCGGTTTCGATCAATGCCGCATCCACTCCGTCAATTGACGTCCCGCTCATTAGACCAATCGCTAGCAAATTCGTCTCCTAATCCCAATATGTCCGCGCGTTGTGGCACTCATGCTATTGTGCTAAATGGTGCGCCCTTTCAGTAAGCATACACGTCGTGGCGACCATGAGCGAAGTAAGATCCGAATTCCTGCAAACCGTCCAAAATCGGGGATATTTTCATCAAGCGACCGACTTGGAGGCACTAGACGCCTTGGCGCTCGAAGGCGGCCTCGCCGGTTATATTGGATTCGACGCGACGGCGTCTTCATTGCATGCGGGCAGTCTAGTCCAGATCATGCTCCTGCGCTGGATGCAAAAATGCGGTCTTAAACCGATCGTCCTGATGGGCGGCGGCACCAGCAAGGTAGGCGACCCGTCCGGAAAGGACGCGCAACGCAAACTGCTGACCACCGACGACATCACCGCCAATATCAGCGGAATCAAAGGTGTCTTCGAGAAATTTCTCACTTTTGGCAACGGGCCAACCGATGCCGTCATGGTGAACAACGCGGACTGGCTCGACCAGCTGCAATACATCGATTTCTTGCGCGACTACGGACGGCATTTTTCGGTCAATCGGATGCTGACATTCGATTCCGTAAAACTGCGATTGGAGCGTGAGCAACCACTCTCATTTCTCGAATTCAATTACATGGTGCTGCAGTCTTATGACTTCCTGGAGTTGTCGCGCCGCCACAATTGTCGCCTGCAACTCGGTGGTTCCGATCAATGGGGCAATATAGTCAGTGGTGTCGAATT
>JABJCS010000753.1 GCA_018665505.1 Alphaproteobacteria bacterium | reverse complement strand
TTCGATGACCTTGCTGACCGGACCGCTGCTCGCCTTCGGGACGGAGGAACAAAAGCAAAAATATTTGCCGGGCATCGCCAGCGGCGACATCATCAACGCCTTCGCGCTGACCGAGCCGGACGCGGGCTCCGACGCCTCATCGATCCAGACCTTCGCGCGCCAGGATGGCGATGACTGGATCATCAACGGTCGCAAGATATACATCACCAACGGGGCCCGGGCGGATCTCATCGTGTTGTTCGCGCGGACCGAAAAGGATGCGCCGCGCGGCGGCGGCATCACTCTCTTCCTGATCGAGAAGGGCACGCCCGGGTTTTCCGTCGGGCAAAAGTTCGACATGCTGGCGCATACCGCCAATCCTGTCGCGGAACTGGTGTTCGACGATTGTCGGGTCCCGAGCTCTTGTATTCTGGGAGAGCCCGGCGGCGGCTTCAGTTATATGCAAGTGGGGTTTGCGAAAGCCCGCGCGGCCTATGGCGCGCGCTGCGCCGGGGTGGCGCAGGCAGCGCTCAACTACGCGCTTGATTACATGCAGACGCGGGAGCAGTTCGGCCAACCGCTCTCCTCATTCCAGGCGTTGCGCTTTCGCGCGGCGGAGCTTTACGCGCGGATCGAGGCAGCGCGGCAATTGTCCTATCATGCTTGCGCCCTGGCCGAAGCCGGGACGGACGACGCACCGGTCGCCGCTTCCATGGCGAAACTTTTCGGCGGCGAGGTCAGCACCAAGGTGACCGAGCAATGCATCCAGTTCCTCGGCGGCCACGGCCTCAACAAGGATCACCCGGTGGAGCGTTTCTACCGAGAGACCAAACTGTTCCAGGTCGGGGACGGGTCGAGCGAAATGCTGAGCCTGCTGATCTCGCGGCACCTGAACAAGCAGGCACAAGGCGGTATGCACGCTCGCCTCGCGAGCGACTGAGGAAACTCCCCCACCATAGCCCTCATCCAGAGCCTGTCGAAGGATGGGGGCATTGCGAAGTTTGTCGGCCCGACTAAACTCTCCTCACTCCCAAGAAGAGGATCGAGCACAATGAACGCGCATGGCACCGAACACGATCTCAGCCCTCAAGGGGACGGCGCTCACGTTGTCGGCGACACGGGACCGGAACTGTGGCTCCGCACCATCCCCGACGCCTTTAAGAAGACGGCCAGTCAGTTTCCCGACCGTGAAGCTGCCGTCTTTCCGGAACAAGATGTGCGCTGGAGTTGGGCCGAGCTCGACCGCGAAGTGGATGCCCTTGCCCTTGGCTTGCTGAAACTTGGCCTTGCGAAGGGAGATCGGGTCGGCATCTGGGCGCCGAACCGCTACGAATGGCTGCTCACACAATTCGCCACCGCGCGCATCGGCTTGATTCTGGTGACCATCAACCCCGCCTACCGAGTGACGGAAGTCGAGTATGTCCTCAACAAGGTCGGCTGTGCCGCATTGGTAACAGCGGCGCATTTCAAGTCGAGCGATTATGTCGGCATGTTGCAGGAGTTAGCGCCGGAGTTGGCGGAGTGTGCGCCGGGCGCACTTTCCGCCGCGAAACTTCCGACCCTAAAGACCATCATCCGGGCCGGCAGCGACGCCACACCAGGTATGTTCAATTTCGATGCGGTGGTCGATACGGGTCGCGATAGTGAGACGGCGACACTCGATGCGATCTCGGCGACCCTAGAGCCCGACGAGGCGATCAACATCCAATTCACCTCCGGCACTACCGGCGCCCCGAAAGGTGCAACGCTCAGCCATATCAACATCGTCAATAATGGCCGCTTCGTGGTCGGCGCCCAAAACTTGGGGCCTGACGATCGGCTCTGTATTCCAGTACCGCTCTACCATTGTTTCGGCATGGTGATGGGGAGCCTAGGCTGCGTTGCCACCGGCTCAACCATGGTGTTTCCGTCCGAAGGCTTCGACCCGGACTCGTGTCTCAAGGCGATCTCGGGCGAAAAATGCACCTCGGTCTACGGCGTGCCGACCATGTTCGTCGGCATGTTGCAGCACCCGGAATTCAAGAGCTTCGATTTCTCGGCACTCCGCACCGGTATCATGGCGGGCGCCCCCTGCCCGATCGAGGTGATGAAGCAATGCGTCTCGGATATGAATCTCTCCGACATCACCATCGCCTACGGCATGACGGAAACCAGCCCGGTCTCGTTCCAGACCTCCGACAGCGATCCGTTGGAGCGCCGCGTCTCCACCGTCGGACGCGTCCACCCCCATGTGGAATGCAAGATCGTCGACGAGACCGGCCAAATCGTGGCCCCCGGCGTCCAGGGAGAGCTGTGCACCCGGGGCTATTCGGTGATGAAGGGTTATTGGGACGAGCCGGAGCGCACGGCCGAGGCCATCGATGCCGATGGCTGGATGCATTCGGGCGACCTCGCGGTCATCGACGAAGAGGGCTACGGCAACATTACCGGCCGCGTGAAGGACATGGTGGTGCGCGGCGGCGAGAACGTCTATCCGGCCGAAGTCGAGGAATACCTCTATCGCCACCCTGCCGTCCAAGAGGTACAGGTCTTCGGCATTCCGGACGAGAAATTCGGCGAAGAGGTCTGCGCCTGGATCGTGCTAAAAAGCGGCGAGACCGCGACGGAAGAAGACATTCTCGCGTTCTGCCGGGGCAAGATCGCCCATTACAAAGTACCGCGCCACGTCCGCTTCCAAAGCGCGCTACCAATGACGGTGACCGGCAAACCGCAAAAATTCAAAATGCGCGACGCGATGATGGAAGAGCTCTGTATCGAGGCGATTGAGACGGCGTAAAGCCCGCTCTCAGAAAACCTCGCGATACAATCCGCCAGCTTTCGCGCTATCCTCCTTCCCAACCAACATCAACGGGGAGAATTCCCATGCCGTATGTCTCTTTAACCGGCTCGCCGGATTTGCCGAACGCGCAGCGGGTTCGCTCGCACTGCCCGGAATTGCTCGACGGGTTGAACGCCTTCTACGAGCGCATCTGGTTGAGCGACCGCGTGGACGCCAGCTTGAAGGAGTTGGTCCGGGTGCGCTGTGCCACCGTCAACGGGTGCCATTATTGACTGAACTTCCGCTATGCCGCGGGTCGGCATGCAGGAATGACGGAAGACAAGCTGGCGCGGGTCCAAGACCCCGATGACGAAATTTTCACAGCGGAGGAACGCGCGGTATTACGCTTCGCCTCGGCCATGTCGCAAAACGAGACGGCAGAGGCCGAATCCTTATTCGCCGAAATGCGCCAGTTCTTCGACGAAGCCGCCATTGTCGAAATCGGCATGGCGGTCGCCACGTTGCACGGCATGAATATCTTCAACAACATGTTCGGCATCGAGCCGGAAGATCACCAAATGGTGAGTCACACGGGGATGCCCGAACAAGCGGCGGCGGAATAGGAAAGAACATGGGCTACGACCTGATCGAGGTGACACCACTGGCGGGCGCGCTCGGCGCGGAAATTTCCGGCGTCGACATGGCGCAACCGCTCGGCAATCAGTTGTTCCAGGAGGTCCACGACGCCTTGATCGAGAACCAGGTGATTTTCTTCCGCGATCAAGACATCACGCCGGCGCAACACGTCGACTTCGCCCGCCAGTTCGGCACCTTACAGGTCCACCCGCTGGTCCCGCATCTGGACAACCATCCGGAAGTGCTGGTGCTGGAGAGCAAGGACGAGAAGCGCAACGCGGCCAATGCCTGGCACAGCGACCTGACCTTCAGCGAAGAGCCCCCGCTCGGCTCGATCCTGCTGGCGCGCACGGTGCCGGAGCGCGGCGGCGATACGATCTGGGCGGATATGTATGCCGCCTATGAGGCACTTTCACCGGCGATGAAACGCTATCTCGAGGGAATGACCGCAATCCATCACGCTGGCGGTGCGCAGTTCGAGAAGACGCACGAGAAAGACGATGCGCGCGGTGGCGAGGTGAAGGAGATCAAACAAGAGATCGCGCCCGTGGAACACCCCATCGTGCGCACCCATCCGGAGACCGGGCGGCAAGCGCTCTACGTCAATTCGATCTTCACCCAGCACATTCGCGGCGTCACCCGCAAGGAATCCCGCGCGATCCTGGACCACCTCCTCGATCACCTACGCACCCCGGAGTTCACCTGCCGCTTCCATTGGGAACAAAATTCGGTGGCATTCTGGGACAACCGCTGCACACAACACTACGCCATCGCCGACTACGGCGGCGCGCACCGGTTGATGCACCGGGTCACGGTGAACGGCGACAAGCCGGTTTAAGGAAAACCCCCACCCTAACCGCTAGAACGTCGCCGAGCCGCGCACCACGGTGCGGTGCAGGTGCCGCCGTTCTTCATACTTCGCGTAGGGCGCCGACTTGTGCACGAGCGATGGATTGTCCCAAACGACCAAATCCCCGACCCGCCATTTATGCGCATACACAAATCGGCCCTCGGTCGCGAAGTCGAGCAGGCGGAAGATCTCGGCCCGCCCCTCTTCCTCGTCCATCCCTTCGATGTGGGAGGCGTGATTGCCGATATAGAGGGACTTCCGCCCGTTGCCGGGATGGGTGCGGATCAGCGGATGGGTGACCGGCGGTGAAATCCGCTCTTCTTCCTCGGTCGCCGGGCGTGAGCCGGAATTGCGCAGCGATTGCGCCCAGTGATGCACGCATTTAAGCCCGTCGAGCCGCGCCTTCTCGGCCTCGTCCAACGCCGCATAAGCGTGGGTGAGGCTCGCGAACAGGGTCTCGCCGCCTTCCTTCGTGACCTCGATCCCGTGCAGGAACGTCGCCATCGAGGGTAAGGGCATGTAGGACTTGTCCGAATGCCAAGTCGAAGTGCCGTTATACTCCCGCCCCGCTTCTGGCGGCGGCAAGATATTACCGTCCTTATCCAGATTGGTGACCGTGTGAAAGTTCGGCCGGTCATAGCCGCCATCCGCCTGGTTCACATGCATCTCAAGCGGCCCGAATGCTTCCGAGAACGCGATCAACTCATCCGGTGAGAGCGTCTGGTCGCGGAACACGATGACCTGATGTTCGTGAAGGGCCGCGACGATGTCAGCCTGAAGTGCGGCGTCCGGCGGCGTGCGGCAATCGACACCGGAGACTTCAGCACCGAGGAGATCGGAGAGCGGAGTTAGAGTGAGGGGCATAATTCGAGTTCCTGGAAAATCGCACTTATTCGGCAAGCTACATATGGTGGGACAAACTATGGGAATGTCATTTAATTCGGCAATGATAAGGATTCCAGTGACCGAATTCTGAACTCTTTTCGCAGACACCCCCACCCTATCCCAAAACGCCTCTTCTGCGTTTAGCCCGCAAGCGGGAGAGGGGACGTCACCGAGCGGCAAGTTAGAATTCCCTCTCCCGCTTGCGGGGGAGGGTTAGGGTGGGGACCACTCAAATAAAATGGCGTCCGCCCCGCAAAGCGGGCGGACACCGCAACCGCTAGAACGTCGCCGAGCCACGCACCACGGTGCGGTGCAAATGCCGCCGCTCCTCATATTTCTGGTAGGGCGCCGACTTATGTACGAGCGACGGATTGTCCCAGACGACCAAATCCCCAACCCGCCACTTATGGGAATACACAAATCGGTCCTGGGTCGCGAAGTCGAGAAGGAATTCCGGTGACAGGATACTGAACTCTCGGCCAACAGCACTCTGGATTCTCGCCTTCGCGGGAATGACGGGGAAAATGTTGGGAATGACGGAATGGGTTTTGGCGAGCGGCTCGGTATCATCGCCTCGACCGCTTGCGCCCTACCCCTCGACCACGCAATCGCGGCGCAGCAGGATGCGCACGGTGGTGCCTCTGCCGAGTTCGCTTTCGATCTCCAACTGGCCGCCATGTAGTTCCGCCAACTCGCGGGAGACGGAGAGGCCGAGGCCGGTACCTTCGGCGTTGCTTGTGGTGTTGCCCACCTGGCCGAAAGGCTCGAGCACGCGGGGGATGTCGGCGGGGTCGATGCCGGGGCCGGAATCAGAGACCTCTATTACCGGCGCGCCACCCGCCGCCCGGCTGAGGGCGAGCGTCACCAGGCTGTCTTCGGGGGAGAATTTCAGCGCGTTTGAGAGCAGGTTGAGGATGATCTGGCGCAGGCGCACCGGGTCGGCGCGGACCCGGGGGAAGTGCTCCGGCACGCGGGTGCGCAGATGGACGCCGGCGCGCTGGGCGCGGTCCGCCATCATGCCGGTGCAGTCGGCGATGATCTCCCGCAGGGGCACGACCTCCTCCTGGAGTTCGAGCTTCCCGGCCTCAATCTTGGAGATGTCGAGAATATCGTCGATCACCGCCATCAGGTGCTTGCCCGCGCCGTTGATATTCTCCGCATAATCCACGTAGCGGGCGGAGCCGAGCGGGCCGAAGGTCTGATTCAGCATGATGTCGGAAAAGCCGATCACCGCGTTCAGTGGGGTGCGCAGCTCGTGACTCATATTGGCGAGGAAGCGGGTCTTCGCACGCGATGCCTGTTCCGCTTCAAGCTTGGCTTTCTGTAGCGCCGCCTGATGGGCAACCCGGTCCGAGACGTCGGCGGCGATGGTCACGATGCCGCCATCCGGCAGTTTCGAGCGCCGCAACTCCAACGTACGCCCGGTCGCCAATGTCTTCTCGTAGACCTTGATGTCGAGGGTCTGCAAGATGTCGACCTCGCGGCTCACCAGCGCCTCGACGGTGCCGTCGCCGTGATCGCCCCGCGCCGCCTGATAGCGGGCGACGTCCTCGAACGGGCCGTTCACGCGGATCATGCCGTCGGGCAGGTCGAACAGTTCGACGATTTTTTGGTTGAACGCCATGTAGCGGCCCCGGGGGTCCTTTGCGGAAATACCGCTCGGCATGGCGGCGATGGCGGATTGCAGGATCGACTGTTCGTTGCCGAGACGCTCCTGCCGCGCGACCTGTTCGGAGATGTCCGATTGCACGCTGACCACACCGCCGTCGCTGGTGCGCCGATTGCGGATATCGAGCCATAGGGTTTCGTCGATTTGCGCGGTGAAGCGGCCTTCTATCGCGTCCGGCTGGAACTCGGTACTGAGGGCGTCTGTCTCCCGCCCGAGCGTGTCGTAGACCCGCGTCGCCCGGTTCGCTCCGGTTCGCGCATGGCTCTCATACGCCGTGCCCGAAGCTGCATCCCGGGTATCGAGGCGATGATATTCCTGCCAGAGCGCGTTGCCGCCAACGAGCTTTCCCGCGTCGTCGTAGAACGCGACGCCGACCGGCATCTCATTGATTACTCTTGATAAGTGGCTGCGACGTGCCCTCGCCGCAGCAGTATCGGATGGCTTCTTCGGCATTAGAACTCTCCCCTCAGAGTACCGAAAGACCTTCGCATC
>JABJCS010000752.1 GCA_018665505.1 Alphaproteobacteria bacterium | reverse complement strand
CGCCCGATCCTCGGTGAGATGGCCGGTGCGGAAGGGGTCTATTTTGCCTCCGGCGGATCGCATGTAGGTATGACTCTAGGCCCGGTAATGGGCCGGATCACCGCCGATCTGGTTGCGGGGCGGGACCCGGGTATTAATCTCGACCCTTATCGCCCGGACCGCTGGTAGGTATGGGTACGGGGCGCTTCGCCTAATGTCGGACTCCGAAGACAATACGCTTGGACGGCGCGCCCGGCGCTACGCGCGGGTTGGTGGTGCGGTCGGCGGATTGGCGGCGCGGTTCGTGGGGTCACGTTATTTGGGTGTCGGTCTCGATAAGGAAAAGCATGCGGGGGAATTGACGGCGGCGCTTGGTGGTCTGAAAGGGCCGCTGATGAAAGTCGCGCAATTGATGGCTACGATCCCTGATGCTTTGCCCGATGAATACGTCCAAGAACTGAAACAGCTGCAGTCCGACGCGCCTTCGATGGGATGGCCCTTCGTGCGGCGGCGGATGGCGGCGGAGCTCGGTGGCGATTGGCGTCGCTGCTTCGCTGAATTCGAGCGCGAAGCCGCCCATGCGGCCTCACTCGGTCAGGTCCACCGTGCTACGGGACACGACGGCGCCCAACTCGCCTGCAAACTTCAATATCCCGATATGTCGGCCGCCGTCGAAGCCGATCTCACGCAACTCGATTTGGTGTTTCGCATTTACGCCCGGACGGACAAAGCTATCGACACCAGCAACATCCATGCAGAAATTTCCGCCCGACTGAGAGAGGAGCTCGACTACGAACTCGAAAGCAAACATATGGCGCTTTACCGCGCGATGTTGGCAGCGGAGTCAGGCGTGCATGTGCCGGAACGTGTCGCCGAGCTCTCGAGCGACCGGCTTCTGACCATGAGCTGGCTCGATGGTGCGCCTTTGATGTCGTTTGCCGAAGCGCCGCTGGAAGCCCGCAATGCGGTTGCGGCAAATATGTTCCGGGCCTGGTATGTGCCCTTCTACGAATACGCGGTGATCCATGGGGACCCGCATCTCGGCAATTACAGCGTGCGTGACGACCATGCGATCAATTTGATGGATTTCGGTTGCGTGCGGGTCTTCGAACCGTCCTTTGTACGTGGCGTCATCGACCTCTATTACGCGCTGCGTGACGATGACCGGGACCGAGCCGCACATGCTTATGAGACTTGGGGGTTTGCGGATATTTCAGATGAGTTGATGGACGTGTTGAATATTTGGGCGGAGTTCGTCTATGCACCCCTGCTCAAGGACCAAGTCCAGAAAATTCAGGAAAGCGACAGCGGCCTTTACGGGGCCGGCATCGCGAACAAGGTCCATGCGGAACTGCGGAAACTCGGCGGTGTGCGACCGCCCCGTGAATTTGTATTCATGGATCGCGCCGCCATCGGATTGGGATCCGTTTTCATGCATCTGAAGGCGGAGATAAATTGGCATGAAATGTTTCACGGTTTGATCGACGATTTCGACGAGACGACACTCGCGGAACGGCAATCTGCCGTGCTAAAAAGCGTCGAGCTTCGCTAACTTACAGAATTAAAAGCAGACGAAACCCATGCTCATCGTGTCGATGAACATGATGAGATAGGAATCCGCGATTTGCCGGAACAAGCCGAAGCCTGCCGCGCGGGCACTTTCCGAGAAGATCGCCGTCATCATGATCGCCAGCAAGACGCCGATAACAGTAATTTCTGAGGTGCGTAATTTGCGTCTAATCCATGTCATCCCGGAAGTGTCGCATGAATTCACCGAACCTTCAATTCTGCTGCCGTGACACCTCGCGGAGCGGCTGATAGGTTCGCCGCCGGAGGTTCCCAAATGCTTGAACGGCAGCTCGCTAAAGCGGAAGAAGAGTTCATTGCCGGCCGCTTGGATGCGGTCGCTGATATTTGCGGTGAAATGATCGCCGCCGATCCGCAATGCCATCAGGCCTATTATCTGCTAGGCCGGACTTGCGTCACCTTGGGGAAGAGCGAACAGGCCTTAGAGTTGATCGCCCGCGCCGCTGAGATCGCGCCGGATGCAGCGCCCTATCACACCGAACTCGGCAATGTACTTGCCATGGAAGAGCAGTTCGAGGAAGCCGCCGACGCTTATAGACGCGCGACGGAACTGGCCCCGGATTTCATCGACCCCCATGTCAATTTAGGCGCGGTTCTGCAGTTGCTAGGCCGCTACGCGGAAGCGGTGGAGATTTATCGCAAGAGCACCGAATTGGCGCCAGAGGCAGCGATGCTCGTCTTCAACATGGCCGAAGCGCAGCGCGCGATGGGCCAAGGAGAAGCATCGCTAGACGCATACCGGCAAGCGGTGACGCTGGAGCCTGGTTGGGCGGTGTTGCATGCGAAGCTTGGCGAGGCCTTGGCCGATCATGGCGTTCCCGCTGAAGCGGTTGAATGTTGCCGCCGGGCGGTTGGGTTAGCGCCCGAGGAAGCGGATCATCATATTGCGCTTGCCCGTGCTCTGCTCTCCGCCGGCGAGGCGCGCAGTGCTCTCTCCACTTGCGATGCATATATGGCGTCGCACCCTTATCACAGCGGGCTTGTCGCTTGCCGCGCATTGCTGCTCAACGAGACAGGCTCGCGGCCCGCGGCGGAACGATTGTTGGGGCTGGAGGGCCTCGTTCAGTGCTTTGATGTTGCCGTTCCCACCGCGTTTGGCACGATTGAAGCCTTCAATGGCGCCCTATCGGAAGAAGTAGATCAACGTTTCGAGCCGGAATATGACCCTGATCGGCAGGTGACCCGGAACGGAAAACAATCGACGTCGTTGTTCTTTCGACCGGGGCCAGGGGTCGCACTCTTGATGGAGCGTATCGACGAGGCTGTCCGCGCTTATATTGGCGATCTTCCAGAC
The DNA here is from genome assembly GCA_018665505.1 of Alphaproteobacteria bacterium. The sequence continues at coordinate 1,880 of JABJCS010000752.1, read as the reverse complement.
GATCTCAATCACCCGCTGATTGGACATATTCCCGATCGATGGCGTCTTTCCGGTTGGTCGGTAACGCTTGAGCCGCACGGATTTCAATCCGCTCATATTGGTGTCGAAGGCTGGCTGGGTGGCCTCTATGCGGTCGAGGCGGGAGACGGGATCGTTGAGTTTGGTGCGCCGCCGGAGAATTGGGCCTGTAGTGTCGCGCCGCCGCTCAAATCGTTTGAGCCGGCAAACGGCCAATTGATGCTATTCCCGTCCTATGTATATCGACGTCTCCCCGCCACTGGTGGGACGCGGTGCTATATTGCGTTCGAAATTGTAGCTGAGGGGTAGAACAATGAGTGATGGAGCATTGGCGGCCGTTCCGACCGTACAATTGGATACGGACCGTGTGAAAGTGACCGAATGGCGATTTGCACCAGGTGCGGCGACCGGCTGGCACCGTCATGAGTACGACTATGTGGTGGTGCCAATGACGACCGGGAAATTGCTTTTGAAGGATACTGACGGCGAGCATTACGCGGAACTCACGGCCGGGGTGTCTTACGGCCGCGAGGTCGGAGTGGAGCACGATGTTATCAATGCCAATGACTACGAATTCGTCTTCGTTGAAGTGGAAATGAAGCCGACATCGAGCTAATTTGAGTTCTCTCGCGGTTGGTGCAAAACCGACGCGACCAATCAACGCACGTAAATTTGTACGGGGGGCGCTTGGCAAGCCCTTCGCTTGCTGGCAATTTGCCTGCGATACTGGAGCGCCAGGCCACGAAGGGGATTGAAGTATATGAAAATCGCCATCCTAAAGGAACGGCGGGCTCATGAAGCGCGTGTCGCGGCCTCTGCCGAGACCGTCAAGAAATTCGTCGATCTAGGCGTAGACGTCACCGTTGAAAAAGGAGCGGGCCAAGGCTCCAGCATTCCGGATGCGGAATTCAAGGCTGCGGGCGCTTCTATTGCCGCTTCCGCTGGTGCTGCGTTGAATGGCGCGGATTTAGTGCTGAAAGTGCAGCGGCCGATGATCACCGGCGAAAAGCAGGACGAATTGGCAGCCTTCAAAAGCGGACAGACTTTGATCTGTCAAATGAATGCGTTGAGCGATGCCGATTTCGTTGCCGCGATGGCGAGCGCTGGCGTGACGGGGTTCGCCATGGAATTGATGCCGCGGATCAGCCGCGCGCAATCCATGGACGTTCTATCCTCGCAATCGAATTTGTCCGGATATAAGGCGGTCCTGGACGCGGCCTCGGAGTTCGGCCGCGCCTTTCCAATGATGATGACCGCCGCCGGAACAGTACCGCCGGCGCGGGTCCTGGTCATGGGAGCGGGTGTAGCCGGTTTGCAGGCGATCGCGACGGCGCGGCGTCTGGGTGCCGTGGTGTCCGCCACTGATGTGCGCCCCGCGACGAAAGAACAAGTTGAATCCCTGGGTGCGACATTCGTTGCCGTACAAGATGAAGAATTCGAGCAGGCTCAGACGGCGGGTGGCTACGCCAAGGAAATGAGCAGCGCCTATAAGGAAAAACAAGCGGCGTTGATTGCGGAAACGTTGGCGAAACAAGACATTGTGATTTGCACCGCCCTTATTCCCGGGCGTCCGGCACCCGAGCTCATCAGCGCCGAGATGGTCGCGTCCATGAAGCAGGGTTCGGTAATCGTTGATTTGGCAGTTGAATCCGGTGGCAACTGCGCATTGTCGCAGATCGACAAAGTGGTGCTGAAGAACGGCGTGAAAATCGTCGGTCACGCGAATACGCCAAGCCGCATCGCGACCGATACCAGCAGATTGTTCGCCAAGAACTTGTTGAATTTTCTAACGCCGCTGATCGACAAGGAAAGCGGTGGTTTCAATATAGACATGGAGGACGAGACGGTTGTGGGCACCCTGG
>JABJCS010000751.1 GCA_018665505.1 Alphaproteobacteria bacterium | reverse complement strand
TCAACCCGATACGCCGCTTCAACTCAAATGCTCAAACACCAGATTCGGGCATAACTCGACGTGAACGGAAGCGACGGCGAATACATCATCGAAAAATACAGCTCGTCCTGCGCCTTTGGAGGTACGACACTATTCGCTGACAACGCCGCGACTCCTAAAATTTCCGAGATTGATATGAACGGCAAAGTCGTTTGGCAGCATGACCCTGGCAGCGGCAACATTGTTAGATGCCGCGAAGGTAAGTGCAAAACCGAATACAGCCCTCTGGAGCCCATGGATGTGACGCGGTTGGCAAACGGCAACACGCTCTATGTCGCCAGTCGAAATGGCATCTATGAAGTCAATTCCGCGGGCGAAGTGGTCTGGAAACACATGGACGACAAGGCCAGCCATGACGTCGACCGCCTTAAAAACGGTAACACGCTCTACGCTCGCGGTTGGGTCGAAAAGGGTGAGGACCATCTCCGAGAAGTGAACTCGGACGGAAAGACCGTGTGGTCATGGAATGCGATGGAGCAATACAACCGTAACCCCTATGGCAGTATAGAGGACCAGGGCTGGATACACGTCAACGCCGCGACGCGAATGCCGAATGGCAATACATGGATTAGCCTGCGTAACTTCGATATTTTCGCCGAGGTAGATCCTTCCGGCAATGTCGTTCGAGAGGTTAAGCTGCCGCTGCCGGGATCCAAGATTAACGAAAAGGACCGTAAGAGGCACGCTAAGAATTTCAAGCTAGTGGCCCCCCATGACCCTGAAATCCAAGCCAACGGAAATCTGTTAATTCCCCATGCGGGTGTCGGAGGTTTGCTTATTGAAACCGATCCGTCGGGTGAGAGCATCAGCTTCCAGAAGCGATTTTGGAGGCCGAGTAACGTCTATCACATCCGCGATGCCAACCGACTGCCGAATGGCAACATCTTGATTGCCAGCGCCACCCGTCTGGTCGAAATCACGGCCCGGGGACAAATCGTCTGGCAGATGAAGCGTTCCAATCTGGGGGATCGGGTCAAGAACGCGAAACAGTTCTTTAAAGCGATTAGAATTGCACCCGACGGCACGGCTTACGGTGGTTGAGATCACAGCCGATAGCGATGCATCTAGATTCGTTTCAAGTTAACCGCTCGTGTCGACAACCGCTCTGTTATACCACTCAATGATGACCTTAATACCTGGATGCCAATCAACATCTAGCATTAGGTTATGAGCGGCCTCAGGTAGGTTGATATTCTCCGCCCCGTAGAAATCACCGACCGCGGCATCCTGCCCTGGCGGATGCGTAATTGGCCAATCGCGTCCAGCCACGATACAAAGCGCCGGGCAATTTATCTTATCGATATCAACAGCAACGCGGAGCTTATAACGATCGTTGATCGCTACAAAGCTTTCCGGACACTGACGCTCTAGCATTGGAGAAATGTCGTGTCCCGTGTGGTTCGGTAGATACTTTTGACGAACGGTTTCTTCGTCGGCGGGAGGGAGCGGTCGGGTCTCGTCAACAGGAGGCACAGGCTGAGCACCAGGCAGATTCGCTGGCGGCGACGGCGTCAACAAAATCAAGCCGGATACGTCGGAGCGAGAGGCACCTATCCCAACCATCATACCCCCCATGCTATGCCCGGCGAGGACAGGTGCCTGCTTGAACGTTCGCGCGACATTAGCGACGTCATCCCCATAATCGCTTAGGCCCGCGGTAAGCAGGTCTTCTGTCGGTAAGCCACCATGCCCACGCACGTCTACCGCAATAGCTGCGATACCAGCTTCATGGAGCACTCTGAGCCAATTCGAATAAATCCACGCTCCTTGCATATTGCCATGGACGAATATTATTGCAGGCTTGCCCTCGCTTTCCGAGACGGGAGAAATCGTCATGCGCGCCAATCCGACACGCTCGGTTGGCAATGAATCTACGTAAGAGAAGTCGAACGAGGTCATAATTTAACGGTTCCTAACGAATCAGATTAACTATCAAAATTCTTATAGTGTCGCACTAATAAGCTACCAGAGCTTGGCTATATGACCACGTCCGATCAGAGAAATTTTTGGCTGAATCCATGACAGCGGAAAAGCCGGCGTTCTGGTCGAGATTCGGGGACGAAGACCTATCACATAAGGTTATCTTTCGATCCCTACCCCTCCCAATCGGCCCGTGATAAATCTCTCACCTATTGTGGAATTGCCATAACTAAGGACTCCCAACATGAAAACAATCCTCATGACCGGCGCGGCGGGCGGCATCGGGACGTATCTCAGACCGGAATTGAACGGTCGGTATGCGTTGCGCCTGTCGGACCGCGAGCCGATCAGCGATCTTAGGAAGGGCGAGAGTTTCGTCTCGGCGGACCTCGCCGACCTCGATGCAGTGTGCGCAGCGGTCGATGGCGTCGATGGCATTCTCCATTTCGGTGGTCATTCCAGCGAAGGTGTCTGGGAAGATATTCTCGACGCCAACATCATCGGCATGCGCAACGTCTACGAGGCGGCCCGGCTGTGCGGCGTCAAGCGGGTCGTCTGGGCGAGCTCCAACCATGCGGTCGGATTCTATCGTCGCGACCAGACTATCGACCACACTGTCTATCCGAAACCGGACAGCCGCTACGGCGTCTCCAAAGTCTTCGGCGAAGCGATGGGCAGCCTGTATGCGGACAAATACGGGCTCGAAGTGGTCAATCTACGCATCGGTAATGTCGGGGTGGAACCGGTCGACAAGCGCCGCTTGGCAATCTGGATCAGTCCGCGCGATCTCGCCCAGCTTTGTGGCATCGGACTGGACCATCCGGACATCCGGTTCGAGATATTCTACGGTGCTTCCGACAACCAAAGCGGATGGTGGGACAACGCGAATGCGGAGAAGCATGGCTACATCCCGCAGGATCGTAGCGAGGACTTCGCCGATGCGGTCTTGGCAAAGGAACCGTCGGCCGCGCCCGACTCCCCGGATGAGATATACCAAGGCGGCGCCTTCGTCTCCGTCGAAGAGGGTGGCGGGAGACCACGGTCGGAAACAAAGGGTTAAATCACCAAAAGCGGAAGCGCGGCATTCTGGCGCAAACGATAACGGTACCCCGAAGTCGCCTCGCATTCATAGATAGAAACGTAAATTTTTCAGCCTTAAACTTTCACTGGATCGAGTGAGGTATGAGAAGCCGGAAAATCGATCCCGCGCGAATCCGATAATTGCATTCATAGTGGAGGTTAAGAAAATGACGCCACCGAACCTCACGAACTGAGATCGTGGAAGACATCTAATTTGACTCGCTTTAAAACCAAAAACCAATACGGTCGACTATAAATACGTGCCGTATGCAAGACGGCGTGTATTCTATAACATATTGATATATATACGTTATTTATTGAATCATTTTCTCTTTTACCGCAAACTCTCCTAACGTTGCGCTCTGATGCTTGTTGCGCAGCTTTGCGCGATAAGCTGGCCGGGCGCTTTCCGATTGAAAGGAGAACCGCCATGACCGTTATCGCCATGACCCGTGAAATGGGATCGCTTGGAAAAGACGTCGCCGCCGGCCTCGCGGACGCTCTCGGCATTAATGTCGTCCATCACGAGCTCGTCGAGCATCATGTGGCCGAACGAATGCAGGTGGGCGAAAGCGCCGTTCACAGATTTCTAGAGGGGCGTTCATCGCTTTGGGAGCGTTGGCAAATCGACGCCGACCGAATGTCACGCTACACCGCCGATGAGGTTCTGCAATTGGCGGCCAAGGGGAATGTGCTCATTCGCGGTTGGGGCGCCGCGCAATTATTGCAGGAAATCCCGCATGTGATGTGCGTTCGGATTTGCGCGCCGATGCCAAAGCGCATTGCCGAGATGAAGCAACGCTTGGACATCGCCGATACCGCCGTCGTACGCCGGGAGATCGAACGGAGCGACGATGCCCATAGCCGCACCGTGGAACGCCAGTTCGGCAGTGATTGGCGCAACGCCGAGAACTACGATATCTCGCTGAACACCGGGTGTATTTCGGTGAAATTATGTATCGATCAATTGCAGGATTTGGCCAGAAGCGGCGACTACGATGAGACGGAGACGTCCATGACGGTCCTCGCCGATAAATCGCTCGAAGCCAGCGTGCGGCAACTGCTGGACGCACAAGCGCCGGACACGCCCTTCGGCAGCGGTCTCAACGTCAGCGTCTCGCACGGAGAAGTAACTATTGACGGCGTGGTTAGCGAGACGCGGAATCTTGGTGATGTCACCGAACGGATCGCGGCACTCGAGGGCGTCAAAAGGGTCGACAACAAAGTTTACGCCATAACCATGCGATCGGGCGTTTGAGCCGCTGACGATCTTTGAATGCATCGATTGGCAACAGACAGAGTTCGCGGGGAGGATCACTCTCCCAAGGATCGATCTCAAACCTAGCGACGGAGCGAAGCAATGCAATCCGACAACACTAATTTCGCCGTCCCCTGCTCAGCGTGTGACGGTGTTGAGCGCAAGGACATTGATTGGTTAAGGGAACAGGCCTCTATCCTCTGTACCGCATGCGGCGGCGAAATTGATCTTCGAGAGAATCCATTGCGAGGCGAAATTCACCGTGTCTGGAACGCCGTGCATCATCTGGGACCGGCGCGCCGAAGACTCCCCTGAAAGACTTTGGGGCAAGTGGGTCCCAGATTGGTCTAGCGCTGTATATTTCTCAGACCCGTTCTTTCACAAACTCCACAAAGTTCCGCAGCGCCGCCATGCGGTTGTTGCGTTGCCAAACCAGCGCCGTTGCGTGGAACCTCTATGATATCGACGCGAAATTTGCCGACGTCCACAGCGCGGACGAATGCGTCGACTATCTGATCACAATCGGCAACCAAGCATCATTGGCCGCCGAATAACTTAGGGCGGACCTGATAGGCCCGCCCTAAGTGTCTTCCGGTAGCGTCGCCGCCGAGATCGGTCGAGGTTTAGTCGAGGTCAAAGCGGTCGAGGTTCATTACCTTGTCCCATGCCGCCACGAAGTCATTGACGAATTTCTCGTCGGAGTCGCTGCATCCGTATACTTCGGCCAACGCCCGGAGTTCCGAGTTCGAGCCGAAGATGAGATCGGCGCGGGTGCCGGTCCATTTGACCTCGCCCGTTGCACGGTCGCGGCCTTCGAAGAGCTCATCATCGTCGGATGTCGCCTGCCACGTGGTGGCCATATCGAGGAGGTTGACGAAGAAGTCATTCGTCAAACTTCCGGCTCGGTCGGTGAAGACGCCGTGCTTGGTGCCGCCGACATTGGTGTCCAAGACACGCATGCCGCCCACCAAGACCGTCATCTCCGGCGCCGTCAGGGTGAGCAGCTGCGCCCTGTCGACCAGCAGCTCCTCCGCCGTGACCGCGAATTTGGCCCGCTGGTAGTTGCGGAACCCATCCGCCGCCGGCTCCAAGACATCGAAGGAGGCGACATCAGTCTGGTCTTGAGAGGCATCCATGCGGCCTGGCGTGAATGAAACCGCCACGTCATGCCCTGCCGCCTTCGCAGCCTGTTCGACGGCGGCACAACCGCCCAAGACAATCAGATCGGCGAGCGAAACTTTCTTGCCGAAACCTTGCTGAATACCCTCGAGGGTTTGCAGCACACTCACCAATTGATCCGGCTGATTGACCGCCCAATCCTTCTGAGGCGCCAAGCGGATACGGGCACCATTGGCACCGCCCCGCATGTCGGAGCCCCGATATGTAGATGCGGATACCCAAGCGGTCGTGACCAACTGGGAGACGGAGAGACCGGAGGCCAGTATCTTGGCCTTGAGGTCGGCGATGTCGCCGACGTCAATCAGATCGTGATCGACGGTGGGAATCGGATCCTGCCAGATCAACTCCTCCGTCGGCACTTCCGAGCCGAGATAGCGAACCCTGGGTCCCATGTCGCGGTGCGTCAGCTTGAACCAGGCACGGGCGAAAGCGTCCGCGAACTCGTCCGGGTTCTCGTGAAACCGGCGCGAAATCTTCTCGTAAGCCGGGTCCATCCGCAGTGCCATGTCCGCCGTGGTCATCATCAACGGCGCCTGGCCCGTTCCCTCGGCCAGCGGTGCGTGATCTTGATCGGCCAAATCCTTAGCGGCCCATTGATATGCACCAGCAGGACTTTTGGTCAGCTCCCACTCATAGCCGAACAGGACGTCGAAGAAGCCATTGTCCCATTGAATTGGATTCGAAGTCCAAGCCCCCTCGATTCCGCTGGTGATCGCATCGATGCCCTTGCCGGATTTATAGGTACTTTTCCAACCGAGGCCTTGCTCCTCGATGCTCGCACCTTCCGGCTCGCGGCCGACATTCGAGGCGGGACCGGCACCGTGCGCCTTGCCAAAGGTATGACCGCCGGCGATCAGGGCCACCGTTTCCTCGTCGTTCATCGCCATTCGAGCGAAGGTTTCGCGTATGTCGCGGCCGGAAGCGGTCGGATCGGGATCGCCGTTCGGTCCTTCGGGATTCACGTAGATCAAGCCCATCTGCACGGCGCCAAGCGGATCCTCGAGCTCGCGGTCACCGCTGTAGCGCTTGTCACCGAGCCATTCGGTCTCCGTACCCCAATAAATATCCTCTTCCGGGTGCCAAATATCCTCGCGTCCACCGGCGAAGCCGAAGGTCTTGAATCCCATCGATTCCATGGCGCAGTTGCCGGCCAGGATCAACAAATCGGCCCAGGATAATTTCCGTCCGTATTTTTGCTTGATCGGCCACAGCAGCATGCGCGCCTTGTCGAGATTACCGTTGTCGGGCCAGCTGTTGAGCGGCGCGAAGCGCTGATTGCCGGTATTACCACCACCACGGCCATCCATTGTGCGGTATGTGCCCGCGGCGTGCCACGTCATGCGTACGAAAAGCGGTCCGTAATGCCCGTAATCGGCGGGCCACCAGTCCTGAGACTGGGTCATCAGCTCGACGATATCTTTCTTCAGCGCATCCAGATCAAGGGATTCGAACGCCTTCTTATAGTCGAAGGACGCGTCCATCGGATCGGATAATGCCGAATGTTGGCGCAAAATTTTCAGCTTCAACTGATTCGGCCACCAATCGCGATTCGACTGCCCACTGCCTGCGGCCGAGGCCCCGCCAGAGAATGGGCACTTACCCGCACTGTTTCCGCTCGTATCGTTCATTATTTTCTCCATTGCTAAGAGGTTGTTCGTCAGAAATTCGATATCGCGTTGTTCATCTTGCTCGGTGACCTTTTTCACACGCTTGGCATAAAAGGTATAATCGTTTAAATTTATATTTTTGATAGGTTTTGACGATTATTAAATGAACCTGCGAGACTTCGAATATGTTGTCGCCGTCGACGAACACCGGCATTTCGGCAAAGCCGCAAACGCCTGCAACGTCAGCCAGCCGACCTTGAGCGGTCAGGTCCGCAAGCTGGAAGAGCATCTTGGGATCGAGATTTTCGAGCGCACAAAACGATCAGTTCGCGCCACGCCCGCTGGCGAACGCATCATCGAACGGGCAAAAACGTTGCTGGCGGACGCTCGTTCAATCGAGGAACTGGCAACGGCGATGACGGACCCACTGTCGGGCTCGCTGCGCCTCGGCACTATCCCGACCATCGCGCCCTATCTGATGCCGATCCTGGTTCCAGCACTGGCCCATGCGCTACCGGCGGTCGAACCCAAGCTCTTCGAGCGCTTCACCAAGGAAATAGAAGAAGAGCTGGTTTACGGAAGCCTCGACGCCGCGATCATCGCGACGGAGCCCGAAGCGCCGCAATTAACGTCGATTCCCCTCTATGACGAACCCTTCTGGATCGCCTTACCGAACGGCCATGCATTGAGCCGCGAAGAAGATATCGATCTCGGCGACCTGGCTGGCGAGCGGTTGCTTCTGCTCTCGGAGGGGAATTGCCTTAGGGATCAAGTTCTCTCGTTCTACTCGGCATCCAAGGGCGATCCGGCGCTTATCAGCACCGAGGAGACCAGTTTGACGACAATTCTAGCACTGGTCGGCGGTGGGTTCGGGGTGACTCTGGTACCGGCAATGAGCCTGTCAGGCCCCTGGGTCACGGATGCTGGCATCGTGGTCCGCAAAGAGACTTCCGGCGCGGCACGACGCGGGGTGCAATTGGCGTTTCGGAAATCGTTCTCGCGGATGGCGCTGATCGAAAGGCTCGCGGACATCATCGCCGCGATCGTTCCCGATACTGTGGTTCCCCAGCGGCGTTAGCGGTCCACTTCCCTTTCCGCCGTCACACCGCGCTGTTAGCCTGAGCGGAATGACCATCACGCTTTCCGACATTCGCTACTATCCCGTGAAGGGTATGAGCGGGGAGCCGCTCGTCACCGTCGATCTTATCGCGGGCGAAGCCCTTCCTCACGACCGGCGCTTCGCCTTGGCACATGCATCAAGCGGTTTC
>JABJCS010000750.1 GCA_018665505.1 Alphaproteobacteria bacterium | reverse complement strand
TTCGCGCGGATGCGGACATTGCGCTCGCCCAAGGATTATCCCGGCCCCGATCTCGGCGTCCCATCGCTCACGTATCAATCTTGGCACGAGGCCTCCTTCGGGGAACAAGCCTGGGCGGAACTCGATCTCATCCCAACGGGTCACTGGAACGACTATCTGCTGTGGTTGCGTAAGGTGTTGGAGATTGACGTGAGAAACGAGACCGCGCTGACGGCGATCCATCGGGTCGAAGGGTGCCTTCGAGCGGAGATTGAAACAGCGGCGGGCGAGCGCTCGTATATCCATGCGCGCAAGATCGTCCTGGCGACAGGACAGGATGGGACGGGCCGGTGGTGGATGCCGGACTGTGTCGAAGCTCTGCCAAAGCATCTACGGGCGCATGCTGCCGACGATATCGATTTCTCTTCGCTCACGGGAAAGACGGTGGCGGTGTTGGGGGCCGGCGCGTCAGCATTCGACAACGCGGCAGAAGCGCTCGACGCTGGGGCCAATCCGGTTCATCTCTTTTGCAGGCGCGCTAACCTACAAACGATCCAACCCTTGCGCTACGTGACCTTCCACGGATTCTTGCGCCACCTTAGCGATATGGACGATGCATGGCGGTGGCGCTTCATGCAGCACGTTTTGGGATTGCGCGAGGGGTTTCCGCAAGATGCCTATAACCGCTGCACGGCGTATCCGCATTTCAGAATCCGCACGGGGGAACCGTGGCTCGACGCGACGGTTGAAGACGGTCGGGCCGTCATCCGGACACCAAAGGGCAGCTTCGCCGCGGACTATTTGATTTGCGGTACCGGTGTCGATATGGACTGCGCGTTGCGCCCTGAACTTGCCCCCTTCGCCGACCATATTGCGACCTGGGCGGACCGCTACGACGCGCCCGAAGAAGAGCGCGAAGAGCGCGAAGAGCGGCTCGGTCGCTATCCTTATCTGGGGCCCGACTATGCATTTCTCGAAAAAGAGCCGGGGGCTGCCCCTTTCCTGAAGGACATCCACTGTTTCGGAATCGGTGCTTGGATGAGCTTTGGCATGAGTGGCGCCTCGATCAACGCCATGTATGTCGCAGTGCCCAAGCTCGCCGCGGGTGTCACGCGGGGCTTATTTGCCGCCGAACTTAAACACCATTGGGACGGGTTGCAGGCTTATAGCGAAAGTCAGGTGACGCTGCGCGACGACGATTGATTATTCCGGAACATCCAGCCCGTCGAACAGTGGGGTTGTTTGGTAGCGCTCCGCGAAGGACGGAAGGATCGTGACAATGGTCTTGCCGGCCATGTCGTCCCGCGCCGCCAATTTCAAGGCCGCGCAGGCCATCGCGCCGGATGATATGCCGCCGGGTATGGCTTCCAACAACGCCAATTGCCGTGCGGTCTCCATGGCTTCGTCGTTGGTAATCGGGATCAGCTCGTCAATCAAACCGGCCTCCAAGTTATCCGGGATGAATCCCGCACCGATACCTTGGATCATATGCGGACTGTGGTCGCCCCCGGAAATGACCTGACTGGATTCCGGCTCCACCACGACCAGCTGCACCGATGCCTTTTGCTCTTTTAGGAACTTGCCGACTCCGGTCGCGGTGCCACCGGTGCCGACGCCGGAGACGAAGACATCGACCCCGCCGTCCGTGTCGCGCCAAATTTCCGGTCCTGTCGTCGCATAGTGAACGGCCGGATTTGATTCGTTGCTGAATTGCATTGGCATGATCGCGCCGTCGATACTGTCGACCAATTCTTGCGCCTTTTCGATGGCCGCCTTGATGCCTTTCGCCCGCGGCGTCAGGTGCAGCTCCGCCCCAAGATAAACCAGCATCTTGCGCCGTTCGATAGAGAAGCTATCCGGCATGGTCAGGATGCAACGGTATCCTTTGGCCGCGCAGACGAATGCCAGTGCGATACCCGTATTTCCGGATGTCGGCTCGACAATGGTAGAGCCGGGGCCGATCAATCCGTCGCATTCCAAGGCTTCGATCATCGAGACGCCGATGCGGTCCTTGACGCTGGCGAGTGGATTGAAGAATTCCAATTTTACCAACACCTCGGCCTTGGCTCCCCACTCCTTGGCGAGACGGTCAAGCCGGACCAAAGGCGTGTTGCCGAAGGTTTCCATGATATTGTTGTAGACGCGGCCGCGCCCCGGCGGGTCCAGTTTCAGGCTACTTTTCTCGAACGGATTCTTCATGGTGTAAGGCTCCTGTCGATATCGACGCTAGGATTTCTTCTCGTAGCGGTGATCGCCACCGGGCGGGCTCAAGTCGAATACGTTGTCGGGTGTGATCCGTGCGTATTGAAGGTATCCGAGACGCGCCAGGGGCTCGCACTTGCGGATGTCCACGATGCCGTCGGTAATTACACTCTCATCGATATGGATGCCCACCACTTGGCCGATGATGACATTTTGGCGGCTACCGTCACGCGCATTAGGCAAGTGGACAGTCTGCAGATAGGTACATTCCAGCGCGATGGGCGAGGCCTTCACGCGGGGCGGCTTTACCTTTTCGCATGGGGCGGCCTCCAAGCCCGCCTTCGCCATCTCATCAATGCCCGCGGGCTCGTGAACGGCAGAGGCCACCATCGGTTCCCGCAGTTCATAGGTGCACATGCTGTAGACGAATTCCTTAGTCGATTCGACGTTGGCTAAGGTGTCCTTGATCTCCTCGGTACCGGGCTTGCGGCCGTTCGGGCAGAACATCACACAAGGCGGATCGGCGGAGAGCGAATTGAAGAAACTGAAGGGTGCTAGATTAACGCTTCCTTCGTCATCGATTGTCGAAATCCAACCGATGGGCCGGGGTACGACGAGTGCGTTGTAGACGGTATGTTTGAACGGGGCCGGCTTCATGCCGACTTCGGCGGGATCGAAAAACATCGATTTTCCTCGATTGCTGAAAGACGTCGCGAGTATGACACGTGGAGAATGTTTGGCCACATTCCATTACTGACGTGTGCCTCCATGTGTCGCCATGCGATGTGCGACCTATCTTAGTCCTCAAACGATGAATGATGTGATCAGGACAGGAGGACGGCCATGACCAAGGCGCTAGACGGGATACGCGTGATCGATATGACCCACAATCAGGCCGGACCGGCTTGCGCGCAGATACTGGCGTGGCTGGGCGCGGATGTCATCAAGTTGGAGACACCGGGCAAGGGCGATGTAGCGCGGTCGCAAAACAATGACGAATTGTTCTTTCTGTCGTTCAACGCCAACAAACGCAGCCTGACGCTCAACCTCAAGAGCGATGAGGGCAAGGATTTGTTCCGCAAGCTCTTGGCTAAGTCAGATGTCTTCTTGGAGAATTTTGCACCGGGCGCGGTAGCGCGAATGGGATTCGACTTCGAGGCTTTGCAAAAGATAAATCCCCGCCTGATCTATGCGACGATCAAGGGATTTGGTACTTCTGGACCGTATAGCGATTTCAAAAGCTTTGAACCCGTGGCGCAGGCCATGGCGGGCGCGATGAGCGTGACGGGTCAGCCCGACGGGCCGCCCACATATCACTGGCCCGCCATCGGTGATTCCGGTACCGGCATGCATATGGTTATCGGCATTCTGGCGGCGTTGAATCAGCGCAATGCCACCGGCAAGGGGCAGGAAGTTGAAGTTTCCATGCAGGAATCGGTGCTCAATATCATGCGCGTCAGCCTGCGCGATCATCAGCGTCGCGGCTCCGCTATGCCGCGCACCGGCAATCAATTGGGCAAGAATGTACCGGGCACGGCGTATCGGTGCGCACCGGGCGGGCCAAACGACTATGTCTATGTGTTGGCGCAGCAGCAGATGTGGGATGACATGTTGCGGGTCACGGGTTTGACCGAAAAACTGGGTGGCGAGAAATACGCGACTCCAGCGGGGCGTTGGGAACACCGCGAGGAAGTCGATTCCGCCATCGAGAGCTGGAGCATGCAACACGATAAGTATGAAGTGATGAAAATCCTCGGCGACGCGGGAGTCCCTTGCGGTGCAACTCAGGACACGGCGGAGGTTCTCGAGGATCCTCATTTGATTGCACGGGATATGATTCTCGAATTGGATTATCCGAAATACGGCACGTTCAAGACCGTCGGCTGCCCGATCAAGATGTCCGACTCACCAACCGATATCACCCGCCCGCCCGAGTTGAGTGAGCACAGTGCGGAGGTGCTATCGGAGTTCTGCGGGGTTTCAAGCGAAGAGTACGAACGGTTGAAGGCGGCGGGAATCGTCTAAAAACGTTTCAGCTGCGGACGGTTAGCCCGTCTGTGAGCGTTCGTTTATAGGCTCGGTAGGCAGGGATCAGACCGGCCGCAATACCGGCTGCAATGACGAAGGCGAGAATTGCGCCATCCCGTGCGGTCGGCCATGCGAGTGCGACATGCAAACCGAAACGGGTCTCGATCACGGGCTGTGTCACGACCAGTCCGAGGTAGAAAAGCGCTAGACCGCAGATCGTGCCGACGCAGACGAGCAGTGTCGACTCCGCGACTAACAGTCCCATAACGTGCCGAGGCCGGGCGCCGACGGCGCGCAGGATCGCCATCTCTCGTCGGCGCTCGCTCAATCCTGCCAATAGCATCGTCAGCATGCCGAGCAGGCTCGCGATGACGACTAGCAAGGACACGGCCGCAAGTCCGGTTTCGGCCGTACCAACCAAAGTCCAAAGTTCCTGCAGGGTGACGCCCGGTAGGATCGCGAGCAACGGTTCACCGCGATATTCGTTAATCCGCCGCTGCACCGCGAAAGCGGCGAGACGCGTGTTCAGACCGACGAGGACCGCAGTAACGGCTTTCGGTTCCAAGTTCATCTTCCGGACGTCATCTGCTGTAATTTTAAGGCCGCGCACCTTGCGACCATCCCGCCAATCGACGTGGATCGCCTCGATCCCTTGAAGGCTGACATGTACAGTCCGGTCGACCGGTGTGCCGGTACGGGCGAGGATGCCCGCTACACGAAATGGCTTGTCCTTGTGCGGGGCGAAACCGACCGCGCCGATCCCGTGATTGACGACAATCGGGTCGCCGATCTGATAGCCGAGAGTCTCCGCAACATCGGCGCCGAGCACCGCATCAAATATATCCTCAAACTGTCTGCCCGCCCTGAAACTCAAGGACCGTTTCCGGGCATAACGGTAGTGGGTAAAATAGTCGACCGTCGTTCCCAGAACTCGAAAGCCACGATGGGAATCACCGAGCGACAAGGG
>JABJCS010000749.1 GCA_018665505.1 Alphaproteobacteria bacterium | reverse complement strand
CATGTTTGGAAGTCTATCGCCGCGGCGGGCGCTATACGACAACACAGCCGGGTTAAGCGGCGGCGTATATCCAGTAAAGCAGACCCGCTCCGAGAGCCAATCGGTAGAGTACAAACGGTGTAAATCCGGCTCGACTTAACCACCGCATCATAATCGCAATCGACAGAAGCCCGGTGATAAAGGCAAGGCTGGCGGACAACAACACGTCCTGACCAAGTTCGAAATCACCACTTTGCCCCAAATCGGCTGCGGCGAGAACACCGGCGCCCAAAATCGTCGATATCGATAGCAGCATGGAAAAACGCGCCGCTTCCGTCCGTTCCATACCGAGAAACCGGCCCGCCGTCATGGTGATCCCGGAACGGCTTGTCCCCGGAATCAGCGCTAATACTTGGGCCAGGCCGATAAAGATTGCGTTCCCGAACTTCAGATGCTCGATCCGCCGCACCGTCATGCCCAGATGATCGGCAATCCACAACAAAATGCCGAACCCGATCGTCGCCCAAGCAATGATTTCAACATCCCGAAGATAGGTGCCGATATAGTCGCGCCCGAAATAACCCGCGATGACAACGGGAATTGTGCCCACCAGAATTTGGCCTGCCAATCTGGCGCCGGGGCCTCGTCGTCCCGTGAACAGTCGGACGGTGCCGACGGTGATTTCCCAAAGATCCCGCCAGAAATACACCATGACGGCGAAGAGTGTCCCGACATGAACGGCGACATCGATCGCCAATCCCTGATCCGGCCAATTCAACATTTTAGAGGTCAAAACGAGGTGTCCCGACGAGCTAATCGGCAGAAACTCCGTCACCCCCTGAACGATGGCGAGTACCAAAATATGGTATAGCGCCAAAACAGCCCCTCAATATCTTGCGATTAACCCTGCCGTCCGCTTATAGCATTTCGTGATTCGGAATACAGCAGCAATATTTGTCCGATCACCCCCGACATGTGAATTCCTTCATTGCGCCACAGACGCTAGCGTCTAATATCCGTTTTATGCGAACGGTATATCACCTGTGGCTCTCGCCCTTCTGCCGCAAGGTCCGCATCGTCCTGGCGGAGAAAAATCTCGAATTCGACATGAAAGTCGAGAAACTGTGGGAAAGGCGAGAGGAGTTCCTGGCGCTCAACCCTGCCGGCGATCTGCCCGTACTGATCGAGGAGGATGGGCAAATCCTGTCCGACGCCGCGGCCATTGTGGAGTTCCTCGACGAAACCCACCCCGAGCCGCCCTTAATCGGCCGCAATCCAGCCATTCGCGCCGAAGTCCGGCGTCTCGCCGCATGGTTCGATCAGAAATTCGACCGGGAAGTTACCCGGAACTTGGTCGACGAGAAAATCATGAAACGCTTCCTTGGCATGGGTGAGCCGAACAGTCAGGCGATCCGCGCGGGCAGCGCCAATATCCACACGCATCTCGACTATATTGCCTATCTGACGGAAGAGCGGCGTTGGCTGGCGGGCAACGATTTTTCGTTGGCGGATATTACCGCCGCCGCGCATCTCTCCAGCGTTGATTATTTAGGCGACGTCCCGTGGAGTGATCACGAACCGGCCAAGGAATGGTATGCCCGCGTCAAATCACGCCCCAGCTTTCGCGCTTTGTTGGGGGATCATATTCCGGGCTGCCCACCGCCCAGGCATTACGCTGATCTGGATTTCTGAGTTCGGATGGCACAGCGCATCATGAACGCCGCCGCCACACCCCTCGAACGCGCCCAACGCCATCCCCTCATGCTCGGGCTATTCCTGCCGATCCAAAACGGCGGCTGGACACCGTCGAGCGCACCGCGGGGAACAGATTGGGGTTTCGACTATAATTCCAAACTGACGGTGCGCGCGGAAGAGCTCGGCTTCGACCTCGCCTTTGCATTGGCGCAATGGCTGGGAGAGGACGGTCACGGCGGGGAGACCAAATATCGGAAATATTCACTCGATCCATTATTGGTCACCGCCGGCACAGCCGCGCTGACCCGGAACATCATCTTGATTTCGACGGTCCATGTCCTCTACGGCTGGCATCCGTTACACCTCGCAAAGATGGGCGCCACGCTCGACCACATGACCGGCGGTCGCTGGGGACTCAACTTGGTGACCGGGTTCCGCCCCCACGAGATGGATATGTTCGGCCTAGAGACGATCCCGCGCGACCAACGATATGTCATGGCGACGGAATTCACGGAAATGCTCGAGCGTCTGTGGCGCGAGGATGCCAATGTCACCTGGAACGGCGACCATTGGTCACTGCACGACGCCTATGTCTCACCGAAGCCGACACACGGCCGACCGATCATGGTCAGCGCGGGTAGTTCGGACGCAGGCCTCGCTTATGCCACGCAGTATTCCGATTTAATTTTCATCACCAGTCCGGGCGGCGCCGATATCGGCGATGCGTTGGCGACCCTTCCCGCGCATACCAAACACATCCGCGATCTCGCCGCCACGCGAGGTCGTTCCATTCGCACGGTCATCAATCCGCATGTCATCTGCCGCGAGACCGAACGCGAAGTCGAAGAGGTTTGCCGCGCCATCGTCGCAGCCGAGGATACCGGCGCGGTCAACGGCCTCATGGGCACGATGACCAGTGGCGATCAATCCTCCTGGCGCGGCCATAAACGCGACCAGCGCATCATCGGCGGAAACGTGCATGTCTTCGGCACGCCCGAGCAAGTTACCGAACAATTTCTAAAACTGAAGCAAGCGGGTTGCGACGGGGTACAAATCAACTTCTTCGACTTCGCACCCGATCTCGAATTTTTTGGCGCCCGCGTCATCCCACTCCTTAAGGAAGCAGGGCTCCGCCTCAATTAAGAGCGGAGCACACTCATCATGGCGAATTCCAGCGACAAACGACAACTCCGGCTCGGCGCCTTCATGCGTCCGGTCAGTATTCACACCGGTGCCTGGCGATATCCGGGTGCCTTCTCCGACGCCAATTTCAACTTCGCCCATATCAAGCGATTCGCGCAAAAGCTGGAAGCCGGAAAGTTCGACGCCTTTTTCATGGCCGATCATCTCGCCGTCCTCAACATGCCGATGGAAGCATTGAAACGCAGCGCCACAGCGACCTCTTTCGAACCGATGACGTTATTGCCGGCACTCGCCGCGGTCACCGAACGCTTGGGCCTGATCGCCACCGGCTCCACCACTTACGAGGAGCCGTTTCATGTCGCGCGACGCTTCGCGTCCCTCGATCACATCAGTGGCGGCCGCGCCGCCTGGAACGTGGTGACCACGTCGAATCCGAACGCGTCGCTCAACTTCGGGATCGACGAGCAGATGGAGCATGATGAGCGCTATAACCGAGCGCGCGAATTTTACGATGTGGTCACCAGCCTCTGGGACAGTTGGGCTGACGACGCCTTCATCCGCGATGTTGAAAGCGGCGTCTACTTCGACCCCGAGAAAATGCGCACGCTGGATCATAAAGGGAAGTATTTCTCGGTCCGGGGTCCGTTGAACATCGGCCGCCCGGTCCAAGGCTGGCCGGTGATCGTGCAAGCGGGCGCATCGGAAGCTGGACGGCAATTGGCGGCAGAGACCGCGGAGGCTATTTTCGCATCGGCCCGAACCCTTGCCGACGGACAGGCGTTTTACGCGGACGTGAAGGGCCGGATGGAGAAGCTCGGCCGCGACCCGGACCACTTAAAAGTTCTGCCGGGTTGTCTCGTCGTGGTCGGCGATACGACCGAGGAAGCGCAAGAAAAACGCGCCTTGCTCGACAGCGGTGTGCACTATGAAAGTTCGGTTGCGGCCCTCTCCATCGCGCTTGGCACCGATGCTTCCGTCTTCGACCCGGATGGCCCACTCCCGGATGTGCCTGAGACGAACACCAGCCAGAGCGGACGCGAGCGGGCCATCAAACTAGCGCGGGAAGAGAACCTCACTGTCCGGCAATTGGCTCAACGCCTCGGTGGTTATTCAGGACTCGCCATGGTCGGCACGCCCGAGACCATCGCCGATCAGATGGAGGAATGGCTGATGGAGCGAGGCTGCGACGGGTTCAACATCATGTTCCCATATTTGCCGGAAGGTCTCGACGATTTCGTCGACCGGGTGGTGCCCGTTCTACAAAAGAGAGGACTGTTCCGAACCGAATACGAAGGTATTACACTGCGCGAGAATCTCGGTTTGCCGCGGCCGGAGAATCGTTACTTTATGACATAGGTTATGTTGTTAGATGAATATGATGAGAAAATTTTCTTTTGCGGTCCTCGCTTGCATTTGGGCCGGCGCTGCCTCCGCTCAAACGCCAGATCTTGAACCGGCACCCTACCGTCCCGTGCCCGTCGGAACGACGGCATAGTACGGCCAGCAAAGCTTCACCGTCACCAAGACTGACGATATGGAGATGGTGCTCAAATTAAACGGCGGGCGCGACTGGATGACCCTTTACGGTATGTTCCTGCGCGAAGGCGAATGGCAATATACAACGAGTTCAAACTATCCCTTTAATTCAAAAATTGATGACGACGCAGTCGCGGCACTGAAAGAATTTTGGCCGCTTAAAGTTGGTAACAAGATCTCTGTTCCTGTCATAGAAATACACGAGTGGTCCGGTGCTCCGCGCGCATGGAAGATTGACTTAGAAGTCAAATCGACGGCTTTCGTCAATGTAAACGATGCGCGATACGCGACTTATGTCGTGGTCGAGACGGGAACGGGGGAATTGTTCCAAGCTGGTGGCGGATCGATAGACCAATCCAAATACAAGACCACCCATTGGTACGATCCTGTTGCCGGACTCATCGTCAAATCCGAGAGGGTTGCGATTAAAGCGACCGGTCGCGACGAAGCGGACGGAAAGAGGACAAAGCAGTCACTTGAATCCGTCATTTACCCGGAAGGCAGCACCACCCACGCCTTGAAACCGCTGGAAGCAGCACCGCAACAGGTCGCAACGCGCAGCATGTCGGAGGCGGCACAAGATTCCGCGGCGTGGGAAGAGATCAAGTTCTCCAACCGGGTAACGGATTTCCAACGTTATCTGAAAGAGTTTCCAAGCGGCATGTTCGTGCGGCTCGCGGAAAACCAAATGCGGTCCTTGATCGAACGTCAAACCAATCCGACCGCCGCCAGCGAAGCCGTCGCCGATATTCAATTCGGGAATTACCATGCGCTCGTGATCGGCGCGAACGCGTATAAGCATTTGCCGAAACTCAAGACCGCGATCAACGATGCGAAGTCCATCGCGGCTAAGCTCGAAACCTTATACGGCTTCAAAGTCCGACTTCTGCTCGACCCAACCCGTGACGATATCATCGATGCCTTCGACGACTACTTGGAGACACTCGAGTTCCAGGACAATTTGTTGATCTACTACGCCGGACACGGGTGGCTGGACGAGAGTACGGACCGTGGCTATTGGCTGCCGGTCGACGCCAAAAAGGGACGGCGGTCGAAATGGCTGTCCAACGCAGACATCACGGACACACTCAAATCCCTTGCCGCGAAACATGTTATGGTCGTTGCCGACAGCTGTTATTCCGGCACGCTAACACGTTCCGCCAGCGTCGGCTTACGCGACGCTAATTATCTCAAGCGGATTGCACGCAAACGGGCCCGCGTCGCCATGGTCTCCGGCGGGTTGGAGCCGGTGGAAGATAATGGGGGTGGTGGCAATTCCCCTTTCGCACGAGCCTTCCTCAACGCGCTTTCTGATAATCCGGATATCATCGATGGGACACGATTGTTTGCTGCCATCCGCAGGCCGGTCATTCTCGATGCCAAGCAGACACCGGAATATTCCGACGTTCGCGATTCCGGCCATGACGGCGGCGATTTCTTGTTCGTCCGGAAATAACCGCACGCCGCCCTACACACTGCGGTCTAGGCCTAGGCGCGGACGGACGGCACATCACTTCTTTCCCTAACCCACCGATCCATTCCCACGGCGGGACCGGAGCAACATGACCACCGACGTCGACACCATCGACAGTCTATTCGCGCGGTACGGGCCGAACTACCGCTGGTTCGTGACGCTCACAGTCATGATCGGCGCCATCGCCATGGGGTTCGCGACATCGATGGTGAATGTCGCCGTGCCCGCCGTCATGGGCGCCTATGGGGTCGGTCTTGATCAAGCTCAATGGATGGCGACCGGGTTCCTTGCCACCATGTCGACGACCATGCTGCTGAGTTCCTGGTTGATCGAAGTTTTGGGGCAACGGGTCACCTATTTCCTGACCATGTTGGTCTTCGCCGCCGGCTCGTTGATGAGCGCCACCGCGCCCAATATCGACTTACTGGTGTTGGGCCGGGTGTTACAGGGGGCAGCGACCGGTGTCGGTCAGCCGTTGGCGATGTTTTCCATCTTCAGCGTCTTTCCGCCCGAGCGGCGCGGCATGGCGGTCGGACTCTACGGGCTCGGCACGGTCCTCGCACCGACCTTCGGGCCGATCCTCGGCGGGCTCGCCATCGACAATATCAGTTGGCGTTATTTATTCTATCTGCCGCTGCCGTTTTGCCTGCCGGCCTTGTTATTGAGCCTCATCTTCATGCCGACCAAAAAATTGGCGCGCCGCCTACCGCCCTTCGATTGGACGGGTTTTGTGCTGATCTTCGTCGCCACCTTCGTTCTCCTCAGCGGCCTGTCGAACGGCCAGCGTTGGGGCTGGACCTCAGACGCCATCGTCTTGCGATTGGTCGGTGGAAGCGCCTTGATGGGCATCTTCATCTGGTGGGAGACCAAGGCGGCCTATCCGTTCCTCGATCTCAGTCTGTTCCGCGACCGGCAATTCGCGCTGATCATGTTGGCGGGGTTCGTCTTCGGCGCGGGCCTGTTCGCGTCGGGATATTTCATTCCCGTCTTCGTGCAAACGATCCAGAATTACAGCGCCACCGACGCCGGTTTGCTGCTCGCACCGGGCGGTCTGGTCATGATGATATTCTTCCCGTTGGCCGGTCGAATCACGGATTCCGTCTCCGCCCATGTGCCGATCGCCGGCGGCTTGCTGATCTTCGCCGTCGGGTTTTTGCTGATCAGTGTCATTGACGTAAATACCGGATTCTGGGCGCTGGTCGGCTATACGGCGATCAATAGAATCGGACTCAGTCTCGCCATTCCCGCGTTGAGTGCCGGTGCGCTCAAAGCCGTACCTGCGGAGAAACTCGCCCGCGGGGCGTCCAGCGCCACGTTCTTCCGCAATCTTGGCGGCGGGTTCGGCATCACCTTGCTGACCGCGTTTTTCGAGCATCGTGCGCAATTCCACGGACAGGCCCTGACCGCGACCCAAACATCGGCGAACCAAACGACCTTTGAATTGCTGAGCTCCGTTCGCAAATTGCTCAGCGAGTTCGGCATGTCAGACACAGTTCAGACTAGTGGGGCGCTCGATTACCTCTCGAAGGTCATCCAAGCACAGGCGAGCACGCTTGGCTTTCAAGACACCTTCCTGGTCATCGCCCTGGTCGCTTTGGTTGCTGTCGGCCCGGCCTGGATGATTGGCGGAGCCGGACGGCGGAAACGATAAGTTCTAAGCCCTGTCGTCGAAGACAAGTCGACACAATATTGAATTACGGACACGGCGCGAATTAGAAGGAGACTCAGATGAGCTTACTCAATGTGGAACCGTTGCACGCCGACTTTGGCGCCCGCGTGACCGGTATCGATCTACGCGAGCCGATATCCACCGATTCCGTCGCCGACATTCAACGAGCGATCGACGATTATTCTTTTCTTTGCTTTCCAGATCAACCGCTTGACGACGATCTCCAACTGGCATTTACGCGGCTGCTTGGTGAGCCGGAGCCCAATCACGTAAAGCTGGGACAGGACGGCGTGGTCGAGTATTTCGGCACCATTGGAAATGTTCAGGAGGATGGCAGCACCCTTGGGAATTCTCACCAAAAGACGCGTTTCCAAACTGGAAACAACTTGTGGCATTCGGACTCATCATTCCGCGACGTGCCGACCTATGTATCGATCATGTGCGCCTATGAAGTCCCGGACGAGGGCGGCGCGACCGAGTTCGTGAGCGAACGCGCGTCGTACGAACGTCTTCCCGCGGATACAAAATCGACGATCGACCCTTTGGTGGCGATCCACGATTACGTCTTCTCGCGCTCCAAGGTCGGGCCCGACGCAGTGACGCCGGCGCATGCCGCCTCCTTGCCGCCGGTGCGACAAAAACTCGTGCGAAAAAATCCGAGCACAGGCGCAAAAAACTTCTTTGCAGGATCTCATGCCAAGGAAATCGAAGGATGGGATTTCGAGAAAAGCCGCGATTTGCTCGACGATTTGGTCGTCCGCGCGACAGCGGCAGAGCATGTCTACTCACATGCCTGGAAAGTCGGTGATTTGGTGATTTGGGACAATCGGTGTTTGCTCCACCGCGGCAGCGGCTACGATGCCGATAAGTACCGCCGCCGGATGCGCCAAACTCGGGTAAAAGGGGTGGGTCCGATCATAGATGAAAAATAAATCAAATTAATGTACGGACATTAACCTTTTGGTCAGGTTTGCGTGTTAGGGTCCTTCAGCTGCGGCATAAGCAGCATCAAATTGGGCAGGAGTACTAGAACATGTCGAACCGTTTAATTGACCGACTTATGGGCGCCGTTCGCAGTTCGAACACGGATTACCATTCGGCTGGCAGCAATGCGAAGCAGAAGGCAGACGAGCGTTTGGTTTACGAATCATTGAAGGCCGATCTGGAGACCGACGACCACGACGAACACTTAGACTAGTGTCGATCTACTCTTTAACTTTTACATCGAGTTTTTCGAGATTCCGCTGCGCGGCATCGGCCGCGGGCGTTCCTTCATAGAGGCGTATGAGAGCCACCCAATCCTGCCGCGCGTCTTCATTGCGACCTTGTAGACGGAAAATGATGCCGCGCTCGAGCAGAGCTTCGGGATACCGTGGTGACAATTCCAAAGCCCGCGCGACATCTTGGTAGGCCAAGTCCAAGACATCCACATAT
>JABJCS010000748.1 GCA_018665505.1 Alphaproteobacteria bacterium | reverse complement strand
CCGGAAATGTCATCGAGCTCGCCCTCAATACAAAGGATGGCGGTGTCGGTGATCTTCTCGGTTTTGACAGGGTGCCAGCGGTGCACCATCTCACCCTTCGGCAGGGCATGATCTTGAAACACCACCTTGACCGTCTGCAAATAGAACTCAGCCGGTAAGTCCATGACCGAGCGATATTCCTCGTAAAAGGCGCGCTTGCGGTCGGCGGCGTCATCGTCACCTTGCACCAAATGCTGGAACAACTCGTGGTAAGACGCCACATGCTTATCGAAATTCATCGCGATGAAATTCGTCAGCTGTATGAAACCCGGATAAACCTTCCGAAATGCGCCGGGATAGGGCGGTGGGACGTCGACGACTACATGCCGCTCGAACCAATCGATACTATGTTCTTTGGCGAGCTTATTAACCTGGGTCGGCGATTTGCGGGTATCGATGGGTCCACCGATCATCGTCAAGGACGCCGGCACACAATTGTCTTGCCAGCCTGACATAATCGACGTCGCGGCAAGCGCAGGAACCGACGGTTGGCAAACCGCCAACACATGAGTATTCGGCCCTAGGAAATGTAGGAAATCGACCAGATAGTCGATATAATCGTCGAGATCGAAACTGTCGTCGACCGCAGGGATCATGCTGCTATCGCGCCAGTCGCTGACGTAGACGTCGTGATCAGGCAACATCGCCTCGACGGTACCGCGCACCAAAGTCGCGAAATGCCCGGAGAGCGGTGCAAGGATCAATAATTTCGGATCATTGCGCTTTGCAGCGCGCTTGAAATGGGTCAGATCGCAATAGGTTCGCTCGATCGCGGTCTCGATTGTGATGTCTACCTTGCGACCGTCGATTTCCGTCGAGTCGATATTCCACTCGGGTTTGCCGTAGCGCTGCGTGAAATGCCCCACCATATCGACCGCGGAGCCCATGATTCGACCGGCTGGCATATGGCTCAGCGGATTAAACGGGTTGTTCAGCGCGACTTTCGCGCCTTCCGCCATCAATTGAACAGGAGCAGCCCAAAGCCGCTGCATTTCATAGAGATAATAGAGCATTCGCTGACTTTCCCATACCAATCAATACAGTCATTGTACAACGTCCATAGCTATAACAAAACGGATTTTTGCTGCACTGCAAAAACCCGTTTTACATTTACCTTCTGAGGGTTAAGAAATACTTAACCATTTTATTCCGCAGCGCGGCGATCTTCGTCCGGAACTTTCTCTCGCATCGTGACGAATTCTTCCGCCGACGTTGGATGGATGCCGATCGTCGAATCGAAGGTCGCCTTAGTCGCGCCCGCTTTGAGCGCGATGCCGATCCCTTGAATGATCTCTCCCGCTTCGGGGCCGACCATATGGACGCCAAGAACCACATCCGTCTCCGGGTGTACGATCATCTTCATCAGGGTCCGCTCGTCCCGGCCCGTTAACGTGTGTTTCAGGGCCTTGAAGTCGGACATATAGACATCGACCTTGCCATGCTTATCCCGCGCTTGCGCCTCGGTCATACCAACGGTCCCAATGCTCGGTTGGCTGAAGACAGCGGTTGGAATATTCGAATAATCGACCGCGCCCGCCTTGTCGTTGAAAAGAGCATTGGCGACAACCATCCCTTCCGCCAAGGCCACCGGCGTCAGTTGCACCCGGTCTATGACATCGCCGAGGGCGTAAATCGACGGCACAGAGGTTTTGAAACCTTCATCAACGACAACCGCACCGCCTTTGCCTAATTCAACTCCCGCTTCCTCTAGACCAATGCCGCTCGAATTCGGCGCCCTACCGGTTGCATAGAGGATGACGTCGGTCCGCATCTGGGTTCCGTCCTCAAAGTCGGCAATCAACTCATCGCCGTCTTTCTCAATCCGCGCGATATTCGCGTTGAACCGAAGATCCACCTTTTGTTTGCGCATCTCATCGGCGAGATGATGTCGCACGTCTTCGTCGAATCCGCGCAGGAAATGCGGCCCACGATAAAGCTGCGTCACGTCAACGCCCAATCCATGAAAAACACCGGTCAATTCGACCGCGATGTAACCGCCGCCGACGACGATGGCCCGCTTCGGAAATTTCTCCATGTGGAAAAACTCGTTCGAAGTGATCGCATGTTCCT
Source organism: Alphaproteobacteria bacterium (assembly GCA_018665505.1). The sequence goes on along the minus strand of JABJCS010000748.1, from coordinate 8,726 downwards.
TGCCCGGGATATCGGGCACCACCGGCCAACCACCGGTCGCGACCAGGATATACTTTGCGGTTACCTGCTTGCCGTCGACTTCGACCGTGTGCGGATCGACGACAGTCGCGCGCGCATTAAAAATATCGACCCCAGCATTGCCGAGCATATTCTCGTAAATGCCATTGAGGCGGGTGATTTCCTTGTCTTTGTTGTCGCGCAAGGTTGGCCAATCGAATGTCGTCTCACCGACCGTCCAGCCGTATGCTGCCGCGTCTTCGAAATCATGCGCAAAATGAGATGCATAGACGAAGAGCTTCTTTGGGATACAGCCGACATTGACGCAAGTTCCGCCCATATAGCGGTCTTCCGCCGCCGCGACCTTTGCGTCGAAATTCGCCGCGAAACGGGCCGCGCGAACGCCTCCCGATCCAATCCCGATCACAAACATATCGTAGTCAAACTCGGCCATAGCACCCTTCTCCTCAATATCGTCCCATTCGCGTGGACGCGATTCTATATACTGTCCGTCATTCGAATGAAACCTTGGAACGCTGCTCGTCCGCCAAGGTTTCGTGTCAGAATACCGAACCCGGTTCTCTCCCGTCGATCACCCTGTCTCAATACATTGATGCCGGAGGGAGTGATTTGGTTACGCGAGATGCGATTTAGTCGGTATTTCGCTCCTGCGACAACTCAATCGGCGCGCCGTGCGGTGTCGCCAAGTAAGCGCGTCGCCATTCCTCTTTGCGCCGCGCCATATCGGACACGCCCAGCAATCCCTTACTTGCGACAAGCGTCTCCAACGCATTAAGCCAATGTCGATAATAGGTGTCACCGAGGTCTCGGTCGCCATCAGCCTGTGCACGATCTATTTCGGACGCCAGGGTCGCCGCCCACTCAACCCACGTGAACACACCTGCCTCGTTCAACCGTACCGCCATCGCAAAGGCATGCGCTTCCCACGGCTCTCTGAAGACCGGCTCGCTGCCATCGCGCGGCATTCCCGCGAAGAGGTCTAAATCGGGGCCACGAGCGCTCATCACACCGACTCCAGATGCGGCTCCCACAAATCGACCCGCACCAGGTCCAGGGAATTACCGTTGGCGCCCCACAGCTCATCACCGCCGAATTGAACGCTATAGAGATGCTGTCCCTCTTTCGTGCCATGCGCGTTTTTATCCGCGAAAATGTGGACACCGTGATCGAATTCAACCGTCCCGGTCTTCCCCCGCGCATATCGCGGCGCACGAGTATGGCCGTCCGGATGGATATTCACGACACGGACACGGTCACCCGGACGAAACCGCGGCTCCAGCGGGATATCCAGGGTCGCCGGCCCGCCCTTGGTGAGCGCAGATTCCACATTCTTCGCCGCCAAAATTCGCACGCCGTCGGTTTTCCCGATCGGCGCTGCCGTGCGCAATTCTTCTTCACTCACAAGCCCGGCTTCGACGAGCAGCGTTTCCAATCCTGCCAGCCAGTTTTCGTAATATGTATTGCGAAGATAGTCGGCCGGATGCTGTCGCTCACGCGCGTGGCGTCCTTGATCGATATTCCATTTGCCGAGAAAGCCCGCCGCCAGATTAAGCGCGAAGGCCCGCCGTTCCCATTCTGCATGGAATACGGGCTCTTCATTCTCCGGCTCCGGATGGATGGCTCCGAGACCGTGCATACCGCCCAAATCATGACCGCCATTCATCAGCTTTCACCCGGCGCCGGCGGTGACACGATCTCAACACCAATCATCGAGTTGCGCGTCACCAAGGCCTCCAATCGATCCGCGGCCCAATCCTCCGTACCCTCCGGCCGTAGGGGCAACACAAGATAGCGCATCTCCGCGGTCGAGTCCCAAACGCGGACTTCCATATCTTCCGGCAACTCGGTCCCAAACTCCCGTAACACGCCGCGCGGGTCCGCCACGACACGGGAGCGGTAAGGCGCGGCTTTGTACCAAACAGGGGGCAATCCCAACACCGGCCACGGATAGCAAGAACACAAGGTGCAAACGACCACATTATGGAGCGACGGCGTGTTCTCTACCGTCATCATGTACTCGCCTTGGCGGCCGGTGAAACCAAGAGACGCGATCGCTTCCGTCGCATCTTCCAGAAGCCAAGCCTTATAGTCGGGCTCGGTCCAAGCTTTGGCGACGACCTTCGCGCCGTTGCGCGGCCCGACCTTATGCTCGTAGGTATCGATTAAAATATCGAGAGCCGCCGGATCGACCAATCCCTTTTCGACCAAAAGCGATTCGAGTGCTTTGACCCGCAATTCAAGATCGCTGGGAGGGTCGGTATGATCGTGATCGTGTGAATGCCCCATCCCTGCGTCCTACAATTCGTCGGAGCGCAGAACCATCATCTTCTCGATCTGCATTTCATGCATGGAGTAAGGAATGCCGCCAACACCGTGACCCGACTGCCGTGCGCCGGCGAACGGCATCCAATCGACTCGGAAAGCCGTGTGCTCGTTGACCATCACCGCCGTCGCATCGATACGGTTATAGACACGCATCGCGGTGTCGATATCCTTAGTCATGACCGCCGCCTGGAACGAGACGGGAAGCGAGTTCGCCTTCTCGATGGCGTCATCGATATCGTCATAGGAATAGACGCAAATGACCGGCCCGAAAATTTCCATCGTCGAAACGTTGGCGTCCTCCGGCGGGTTCAAGAGGACCGTCGGCTTGTAGCAGCTTTCCGATATCCGCTCACCGCCTGTCAGGCATTTCGCACCGCCTGCAATTGCCGCCTGCACCCATCCATCAACCCGGTCGACCTCAGCCGTACGAATCAACGGGCCCACTTCCGTGTCTCGGGAGGTCGGATCGCCGACCTTCATCTTCGAACCCAGCTCAGCCAAGGTCGCCGCTGCTTCCTCGGCAATCGAAGAGTGAGCGAAAATCCGTTGCACGGACACGCAGACTTGGCCCGCATGATAGAAGCCGCCCTTGGCAAGACGCGGCAACGCATCGTCGAGATCGGCGTCCGCCGCCAATATCACCGGGGCCGCACCGCCGTGCTCAAGTGCGCAGCGCGTACCAGGCGCCAGTTTGGAGCGCAACATCCAACCGACACGCGCCGACCCAATGAAACTGAAAAAGGCATTTCGCGGATCGGACACCAACGCGGTCGCCACTTCTAAGTCCTGCGGCACCACGATCTGGCACCATTCTTTCGGCAGCCCGGCCTCGTATAGAATATTCACGAAAGCAAAGCAGGAGAGCGGCGTAATGTCCGCTGGTTTGACGATGACGGGGCAGCCGACCGCAATGGCCGGCGTGACCTGATGAACGATCAAATTAAACGGATGATTGAAAGCGCTGACAGCTACTACCGGCCCGATTGGCTCAAATTGTGTGAACGCAATGCGTCCGGTCGACGACGGATTTAGGCTCATCGGAATGACCCGCCCCCCTTCCGCCCGCAACACCTCTACACAATTCTCGACGCCGTCTGCCGCCCGGTCAATTTCGACCAGCGAATCCATCAACGGCTTGCCGCCCTCACGCGCGGCTTCCAGCGCCAATTCTTCACGGCGCTCCTTGATGATCTCCGCGGCTCGTTTCAAAATTTCGATGCGTCGGGGTTTCGATAGCCAGCCGTCGCGGTCGCGATAGAGCGCATGCGCCTTCGCCAGGGCATTCTCGACATCTTGCTGCGTTGCATTCGGCACAGATGAGATATCTGAACCGTCGAAAGGCGCTGTAACAGAAATATCAGTCATGTTTCAAACCGCGTGATGTTGGAATTTTGTTCGCTATATTGTAGGGATCGTGACAATTGGCCGTATCCCTGATGACAGGGTAGGAAGATTAACCTTACTTGCCAATCGCGAAATTACGAATTGCAGACCCGTCGACCGGAAATGGAACAAGCGAATTGAGTGACGAGACACCTCCAAAGGCAAAACCGTGGTTGCGTGCCTGCGTGAATTTCCGTGCGGGCAACCGGCTGACGTCTTGCGGGGCCAAGGGGAGCCGAGAGATGGTCGCCGCCCTGGAGGCCGGCATCGCTTCGCGCGGTCTTTCGTGGCAAATCGAGAAGGTACATTGCATGGGCAAATGTCATCTCGGGCCGACCATGCGCATTCTGCCCAATGGATCCTTCATCGTGGGCGCACAGGAGGCCGACGTCCCTCGAATACTCGACTTGCTGGAGAACAACGACCTGAACGGTCTCGCGAACACCTTTCCTCTACCACCTCAGGACTCCAATGGCTGATCCCGTTCGCCTCGATACCTTTGAAGGCGCATCGGTCCTCCTTCGGAGAACGAATCGCAAGAAATCGATCTCCCTCTCAATTCGAGATGGCGGCATCGTGATCTTGGCCCCAAAGCGGGTTCCGGATCGCGAAGTATACGATCTCATGGTTAAAAAGGCTCCGTGGATTCGCTCCAAGTTGGCTAAACAAGCGACGTTACCGCATATCGCCGAACGGAAATTCATAGACGGGGACATATTTTTATTTCTTGGTGAAGAATATCCGCTGCGCGTCATGGACGGCCCCAAAGCCAAAGCGGAACTCGAAGAAGGGGTATTCATAGTCCAAGCCCGACGCGCCCATATTCAAGAGCGCCGCGCGCGGAGTGTCCGTGCGGCATTTTTACGTTGGTACAAAGAAGAAGCGGAAACCCTATTCACGGACCGGACGGGTTACTACGCCGATCAGATGGGGGCTGCGCCGGGGCGCATCTTGTTCCGCGACTACAAAAGCATGTGGGGCAAATGCACGGGCCAAGGAGAGATTACCTATAACTGGAAACTGGTAATGGCACCGCCACGAATCGTCGACTACGTGATCGTCCACGAATTAGCGCATCTACATCATTTAAATCATTCGCGGGATTTTTGGGATTGTGTGGAGAAGGTGATCCCCGACCACAAGGCCCGGCGCAAATGGCTGAAGGATCACGGCCAAACTCTGACGATTTAGTTCGACGCCAGATCAGGTAACCCATGGCCTGTTTCGATGAGATTCGATCCAACCCCAATCCAAGGTCATCATTCTCTCCAGATAAATAATAAAATTGGAGAAACGCCAGATATCGTCTGCGGGTCGCTGGTGGAAGGAAGCGAATCGGGTTAGACATTAGGCTTCGCAAACAGGGAGATTTAACCATGGTCAATGTTGGTGATCAGGCCCCTGCCTTCAGCATCCCGAACCAATCGGGCGACGCTATTTCGCTCGACAATCTTTCGGGTAAATACGTTTTGATCTGGTGGTATCCGAAAGCCGATACCCCCGGTTGAACCATCGAAGGCAACGGGTTCCGTGATAGAATCCAAGATTTCGAGAGTAAGAATGCGGTGATTCTCGGCTGTAGTATGGACAGCCCCGAGGATAACCGCGCGTTTAAGGTAAAATTCGATTTTCCTTATGACTTGTTAAGCGACACGGACAAATCGATGTCCATCGCTTACGGCGCCGCCGAAGCGGACTCGCCACGACCGGCCCGTATCTCGGTCCTCGTCGGGCCGGACGGCAAAGTCGCGGCAGTGTATCCAAAAGTGACCCCGGCCGATCATCCGGACGAGGTCTTGGTGACGCTGAATAGCCTCGGCTAAGAGTGTATCAACCGGGTCGCGGAAGCGGCCCGGTTTTTCTCATCCTGCCTTAAATTCGAATTGGGAAGACAAAAACTTCTCGGAAACTAGGACAGATAATCCGCCAGGGCGCTATGTGTTGCCTCGCGGGATTTTTCATCGTGCGTCACAACCTGAATCCGCAAATCTGTGGCACCCGCCTTCGCGTATTCCGCCAGTCCATCGAGAACTTGCTGCCAGCTGCCAATCAAGTGCAGGTCCGACGCATCATCAAGACCTTCATGCTTGGTGGCCGCGGTATAGGATGGGATGGCCTGATAATGTGCGGATATCTCTCGTGCGAGGGCTTTTGCTCCTGCAAAATCATCGGTGACGCAGACCCGCACCAACGCCATGACGCGCGGTTTAGTATCGCGATTGACGCTCTCAGCACCCGCTTGAAGGTGTGGCAGAATATAAGTCGATATGGTCCGCGGTCCGCATTGACCGAGAGTTGTTCCCTGCAACCGGCTACCGGCAAAGCGCAACATTCGCGGACCGAGCGCCGCCAATAAGATCGGTGTTCCTTTTGCTTCGATTGCGAGCTCAGCATGTGCGGAAATCTGCTCGCCGTCCGTATCCGCCGGCTCACCGCCGAGCAACGGCTCCAACGCCGCCAAGAACTCTCGCGTGTAGGAGAATGGTTTGTCCCACTTCAGGCCAAGCACCCCTTCGACATGGCGACTGGAAGCAGTTCCAACACCAAGGGTAAAGCGCCCCTCCAAGGCGCTCTGAGCGGTCCGCACCAGCTGGCCGAGGCCAACCGGATGACGGCCATATAGTGGCACGACCGATGTGCCCATTTCTGCAAGGCCCGGAAAATCACCGCCGATGCACGCTAGCGCCACAACGGGATCGATTCCCGTTGCGTGGGAGATCCACAAACTGTCGAAACTCGCATTTTCGGCAAATTTAGCGGCGTTGCGCGCATCCTCAATTGATGCAAGCGCGGAGCCCCCAGCATACCCCCAATGAATCCCAAAGCGGTCGTTCGCCATTGATCTGTCCCCTACCGTTAACCCGAACGGTCCATCTTGAAACCGTTGGAAACTATTCCACCGTGACTGAATATGTCGGAACGGTCTTTATTGTGGATACGACCGTTACCCAATTGATTTAATTCTTTTTTTTTAGGTTTCCCCCTGCCCTTGGAAACATTCATAACAGGGGATTTTTTGCGGTTCAAACCCTCTACAATTTCGTATCCAAGGGATTTTTGGTTCTCATCACGGTAAACCAATTTGTCCTTCACAATTCGCATATTGAACTGGAGATCGAACTTCTGACCGATCAGTGTTCTCTCCCGATCCCTGTTCTCTCCGTAAACAGGGTGGCAGACGATCTTATTGATTAGACCGTGAATGTACTCTCTGGATTTCTCAGGGGTCGAGGTCTTCAGATCAAAATCTTTACCCCATCTACCCAACCAATCTAACCACTCTTGTCGGGAGTCGAGGTCTTCAATATCTTGGAAGGTTTTCTTGTACTCTCGTTCAAGGGTGGATTTCTCATCATCAAGATGTTTGAGAACTTTATCGACAACCCGTTTGTCTTTCTTTCCCTGTATCCTCTCAAACTCAACCATTGAGATATTTTCGATTGTTCGTTCGATATCTCTCTGGAGTTTCTTCACCTTCCCTTCGAGGCGTTTTTTCTCAATCTTGAGTTCCTTATCGTCCTCAAATTTCTTGGATAAAACCTCCGACTTGAACTGTTCTTTGAGGGTAACTGAGTCCGTTACAACCCCCTTTATGAGACTGACGATCTCAGTATCCGTAATCTCCTTATCTAGACTCTTTTTATTATCGCAATCCTCGACCTTCTCCCCTCTCCATTTACGACCTAGAGACAGGCAATAGTATCTTTCGGTCTTACCGTGAGGTCGGGTCTTTGATTCACACCCCATCTTCAAACCACACCCGCAATAGAGGAGTCTGTCCAACAGGAATTGATGTTTCTTGTTGTTGTCTTGGTTCTTTTTGTTTTCCTGTAACCTCCTTTGAACCTTCTGGAAGGTTGAAACGGAGATCGTCTGGGGGATTTGATAAACCCACTCTTGTCCAGATTCCTTGTCTACAAAACGTTTCAGACCAGTGTATGACTCATTCCTTAACATCTTTTGGATAGTTCCTAGACCCCATGTCTTTGTCCTTCTGGGAGACACACCGTTACGATCTAGTTCCTTCTTGATTTCGATTGTCGAAACACCGTTGGAGTAGGAGTCGAACATCCATTTGACCCACTTCGACTCCTCTTTTTCCTTAACCCAAAGTTTGTTCTTATTGACGTATCCGAACGTTGGAGTTCCACCAAGAAACACAGGTGCGGATTCGCTCTCACGATCCAGTCTAGATCGTTTCCCACGGATACTTCGTCTTCTAATTTTTTTGGATTCAAGTGAAGAGATCAGACTTCTGAACTCGTAAACCTCGTTGTCGATTTCCTTACTGAAACTGACGAGGGAACCCTCTTCCCCACTGTAGAGGTTAACCTCGTACTCATCGAGGTAGTATTCTTTGAACAGGAGAGAGTCTGTAACCTTACGGAATAATCTCTCATATTCGATTACCCAGACGTTCTTGATTTCACCTCTTTCGATCCCTGTTTTGATATTTTCCAACTGGTCACGATCCACACCCTTCTGAGTAGAACTTTTGACCCCCTCATCATGGAATCGAGGTTTTAGGTTAAGTCTTTTAGATACCTTTTTCCCAATATCCCGTTGAGTGTCCAACGAGTGACCGTCAGTGTCCTGAGATCGTCCACTCACTCTGATGTAACAATCGAGGTATTGGTTCACAATCATCGTCATTCCTTACATCGAAACCCTACCAAGGTTCTCCTCCAGCAGTAAAGTGAATAGTCCTTACTATTTTATAGTGAACGGTCTTTTAATACTCGTACAGAGGGATTGCGATCCCTTCTGGTGGGCAAGGTCATACAAACACTGCAATGCGTCTGTGCGACCCTCTGTGGTCGTTTAGCAGGGTGTTTGGCGGTGGGAGCAGGAGATTGGAGCATATCTCAAAAGGTCAGTTCCCGTAGAAACCTCCACCTGTATTTCTCATAGGGAAGTTCCACGCAGACCCTATTACCTTTTGGGGGGTAGGGTCTTCGGTATTTCTCTCAAACAACCAACCGACCTTATAGATTAGATTT
>JABJCS010000747.1 GCA_018665505.1 Alphaproteobacteria bacterium | reverse complement strand
CTTTGAACTCGCCGCTGCATACCGGAATAATCCGGCGAACTGCCAAGTCCCGGTTGAGGCGTCGCGCTTCCTCGATGATGGCTTCGGCGAACCCGTGCCAACTCACAGCACCGGACGTGCTTGCATTGACACATCCACCGCGCGCCGCCAGCCCGGCGGCGAGATCTTCCCCCAATGACTGAAGAATTTCGACCGTCATCTCTGCCAATACGGTGGCCGTCGTCGGCGCACCGAATTGATCGGCGACAACCCGAAGTTCCTCGCGCGTCTCCGCTTGCCGCAAAATTGCGTTTAGAAAATTGCGGCCCGCTCCGTCATAGACCCACGCGGTGCGCAAAATAAGCGCCGAAGCACCGGACGATAGAACCGCCCGGTCGCCCGCAAGCTTACTCATCCCATAGACGTTGATCGGGTTCGGTGTGTCGTCTTCGCGCCAAGGGCGTTCGCCGCTGCCGTCGAAGACGTAATCGGTGGAATAATGGATGAGTGCCGCGCCATGCTGCTCCGCCCACTTCGCCATAATACCGGGGGCGGTCGCGTTGACGGCAAAGGCATCGTCGCGATGTGTTTCCGCGCTGTCGACCGCCGTATACGCAGCGGCATTCACAATCAGATTGGGACAAGAATTTTCCAATAAGTCGCGGAGCGCTTCGCCGTCAGCGAGATCGCATTCCGTGCGAGAAGCGGCGGTGACCGCGAACGGTGCCTTAAGAGAGCGCTTCAAGGCGCGGCCCAATTGGCCTTCCGCGCCGATCAATAGGGTCTTCATGGCTACGCGCTCATGCGGGGTAGGACAGGCGCATTCGCCAAGAACGGAGCCGCGGCGTCCTTTTCCGAGAGGATAGGTGCATCGAGCGGCCAATCGATGGCGAGCTCCGGGTCGTCCCAGCGGATCGAGCGTTCTGTCTCCGGGGCATAAAATTCCGTGCATTTGTAGATAAAATCGGCGTGCTCGCTCAGCACGCAGAAGCCGTGCGCGAAGCCCGGTGGTATCCATAATTGTTGCGGATTGTCACCGTTGAGCTCGATACCGATCCATTCCCGGTACCGGGGACTGTCGGCGCGGACATCGACCGCAACATCGTAGATTTTCCCCGACAGAACAGTGATCAGCTTTCCCTGTCCTTTGGGCTCTTGGAAATGCAAACCGCGTAACGTGTCCTGCGTTGAGCGCGAAAAATTATCTTGGACGAACGGCCCGGCGATTCCCGCCTCTTGATAGCGCGGGCCCACCCAAGATTCAAAAAAATGCCCGCGCGAATCCGGGAAAACCCGAGGTTCAATTAACAGGACTTCCGGCAAAGCGGTCGGCGTTACTTTCACCCGTCGGTCTCCGCCGAATCCAACAGTTTCATCAAATATCTGCCATAGCCGCAATTCATCAACGGCTCGGCTAATCGGGCTAAGCCAGTATCGTCAATCCAACCCTGCCGCCAGGCGATCTCCTCGATACAGGCGATCTTTTGGCCTTGGCGACGTTCGATAGTCGCGATGTAGTTGGAGGCATCGAGCAAGGATTCATGCGTGCCAGTATCAAGCCAGGCGAACCCACGGCCCAGCGGTTCGACGACGAGTTGCTCTTGCTCAAGATAGCTATTGTTGACGGCGGTGATCTCTAATTCCCCGCGCGCTGACGGCGTGAGCGCGGTTGCTCGTTCGACGACGGAGCCGTCATAGAAATAGAGGCCGGTAACCGCGAGGTTGGATTGCGGCCGGGCCGGGTTTTCCTCGATCGCAAGCACCCGTCCCGTGCTGTCCACATTGACGATGCCATAACGCTCGGGGTCGGTGACCGGATAGCTGAAGATGGTCGCCCCGGTGGATTGCTGCCCTACTTTGGCCAGCCGTTCGCTGAGGGCCGAGCCATAGAAGATATTGTCGCCGAGAATGAGCGCGACAGACGCCCCGGCGGCGAACTCCGCACCGATCAAGAGCGCTTGTGCGATTCCGGCTGGTTCCGCTTGTTCGGCGTAAGAAAACGTCATGCCCAACTGGGTGCCGTCGCCCATCAAATCGATGAAACGAGGCAAGTCGCGCGGGGTCGAAATGATCAGCACATCCGTGATCCCGGCCAGCATCAGGACCGACAGCGGATAGTAAATCATCGGTTTGTCATAGACCGGGAGCAGCTGTTTGCTGACACCGCGGGTTGCCGGATAGAGCCGCGTTCCTTCTCCGCCAGCCAGAATAATGCCCTTGCGTGCCACGTTCTCGACCTCGTTACGAATGGGCGCAGTCCCTGTTGTCGTATTGACGGGAAAGCGCGCTAGAGTGCGGTTTTACCGGTCATTCCGCCGCCCCGCAACCAAGCATCGGTCTTACGATTGGTGGAACCTAGCACCGAGTATGACGTCGTGGATGGTGCCGGGCTTCTCCATGGTCTAAAACGTCTCGAGGATCGGATCCGATCCGCCAAACTCATGTGGAAGGGTTCCGTGGCGAACGAAGAATCTAAACAACGGCTACTAATCTTTATTGTGGCCTATAACGCGGAGAAGACGATCGCCGACGTGCTCCGTCGCATGCCGGATGCATTGGCCGATTCCTATGACGTCGAAGTATTGGTGATCGACGACGCATCGCAGGATAAAACATTTGAGCGCGGCCACGCGCATAGCCGTGAGAGCGGCGGCCCGTTTCCGATCAAAGTTCTCTTCAATCCGGTCAATCAAGGATATGGCGGGAACCAAAAGATAGGTTTCCATTACGCGATCAAGAACGGGTTCGATTTCGTCGCTTTAGTGCATGGTGACGGGCAATACGCACCGGAGTGTCTGCCGGAACTGTTAGCTCCGTTATCCAGCGGCGACGCCGATGCCGTCTTCGGCAGTCGGATGATCTCCCCCGGCGCGGCGCGGTCGGGCGGTATGCCGCTCTATAAATATGTTGGTAATAAGATACTGACTTGGTCCCAGAATACGCTGCTCAACAGTACGTTAAGCGAATTCCATTCTGGTTATCGAATTTACTCGGTGGCGGCGTTGGCAAGAATTCCGTTTCATCTGAATACGAACGTTTTTCACTTTGATACGGAAATCATTATTCAATTGCTGTTCGCCGGGCAGCGCATCAAGGAACTGCCAATTCCGACCTATTACG
>JABJCS010000746.1 GCA_018665505.1 Alphaproteobacteria bacterium | reverse complement strand
CGAAATAACCGGCTAGCGTCATCAATTGCGGGTCGTCGAGATTTTGCTCTCGGAACAACAGAACCGGATTGGCATGCCATGCTTGGCGGATGCTCTCCACGATCTCCGGTGACAGAGAATCCGAAAGGTTCACCCCACGGATTTCCGCTCCGTGGGCGGCATTCAGACGGATAATTTCCATTGTCGTACTCTCCCGATCCCAATCCTAACCGTCGGTGTAGATTTAAAATTAGAGCGCGATGGTTCCTTGGACACTCAGGGCCTGTTCAGTAACTCCGGCAACTGGCGTTCCCGGCGCGCCACATTGATCTGATTGCGAATGCGTTCTTGCATGGACGGCACTCGATAGCAGAGATCGGCCTCCAGGCGGGCGCCGCTTTGCCGATTGATTTGCTCGAATCCTGTTGCGCCGGGCGCAAAGGTAATATCCGCACCTGGTAACAGAGCGCGAATCTCGTCAGCGATACCGTCAAGTGAAATTCGATGGGCGCTAGCGCAATAGATGTCCCGCGGGAGCGCTTCCGAGAAGGCCAGCTGCACCATGTATTCCGCGACATCGTCGATATAGATATATGCGGACGTCTGTTCCGGTGTCACCGGACAAAGATAGCCGTCGCCGATGGCGGCTGTGGAGATCATCGCGGAAGCAGCGGCGCTGCGACCGGTCAACCGGCCGTGGCCGAAGACAGTACAGATGCGCAAGCCCCGGCAGTCGAGTCCGGTGTTCCGTGTATAGGCGCGGGCGGCGAATTCATTGGCCAGTTTGGCGACGCCGTAAAGCGAGAAGGGCCGCTGCATCGACTCTTCATCGAGCACCGCATCACCATGATCGGATTGGTCGCCATACGTTGCGATCGAGCTCGGATAAACCACTCGTTTCACATCGTTGCGATACGCCGCCTCAAAGACATTATTGGTGCCACCGATATTTACTTCATAACTGAGGTGCGGTTGCTCCTCGCTCGTCGGCGGCAGAATGGCGGCGGTATGAATGATTCGCTCGACGCCGTTCCCGCGGATGATTGGCTCCAGATTTTTTAGGTCCGTCACGTCCGCTTCCATCGCGGTAATCTTCCCGTCGCTCATCAAATCATCGAGGCGGCCGGTATGCAGCATGCGGTCAAGTGCGACAACATCCTCGCCGCGATCTAAAAGCGTCCTCACGATCTGCGAGCCGATGAGACCCGCGGCACCCGTTACTAAAACCGACATGTTTCCCTCCGCGCGATCCCGATGAGCCGAATCGCATTCCTCGTTCTTTCGAGTAATGAAGGTATTCGAAATTTGATTCGGGACCATTACTTACTGTTTACCGGCACCTCACTCAGGCTACTTTGGTAGGCAGGATGAATTCCTGGAAGGAGAGAGGCATGTGGGCAGGGGATATTCGAGTAAATCCCATGTCGGGGTCAGCTTTTTTTGCTGAGGTTGTCGGTGCCGATCTTAAGAGGGCGGAAGACGAAGCGCAGTTCGGCGCGATCAAGGCCGCACATTTGGCCCACGGTGTGATCGTCATTCGGGACCAGGAAATGACGCCTGACGATCAGATTGCGTTCTCCCGCCGGTTCGGACCCTTGGCCATACATGTGTTGCAGGACCAATTGCTCGAGGGTTTTCCAGAGATATTGCAGGTGTCGAACAAGACGAAAGATGGCAAGTATGTCGGTCTGCCCGATGCGGGGCGGTTTTGGCATACGGACCAATCTTACGAAGAAAAGCCGGCACTCGGCTCAATCCTATACGCGTTGGAAATTCCGGAAGACGGTAGCGGTGATACCTGGTTCTGCGATATGACGGCCGCCTATGAGGCCCTATCCACGGACATGAAAGCGCGGCTCGACGGTTTGCAAGGCATGCATATTTACAACCATGGTCACGAAAATTTCAGCTTAAGCGAGGAGCAACGGGATCGTTTGCCGGGCTATGCCCACCCGATCGTGCGCACTCATCCGGAGACTGGCCGAAAGGCGCTCTACCTTGGTGGTAAGTTGATGAAGCATATCATCGGCCTCAATGAATCGGAGAGTGATGCTCTAATGGCGGAGCTCTATACGCATTGTGATCAGGATGCCTTTGTCTACCGGCACAAATGGCGCCAAGGCGATGTGGTGTTTTGGGACAACCGTTGCACCATGCATTTCGCGCAACCCTATGATGATCAACGCTATACCCGCCATATGCACCGCACGACGGTGCAGGGCGACCGCCCGCAATAAGCCGCCGGTATCGCGTAATGCCCAGAATTGAAGCCAACGGCGTGGAGCTGAACTACCGCTTCGACGGTCCGGATGACGCTCCTGTCGTGGTGATGAGCAATAGTTTGTCGACCTCGCTGGAAATGTGGGATTGGCAGCTATCGGCTTTGAGCGATAAATATCGAATGCTTCGGTGGGATAAACGAGGGCATGGCGGCAGTGCTGTGACGCCGCCGCCCTACGACCTGCCCATGCTCGTGGAGGATGTCCGGGCCCTGATGTTAGGCCTTGGGGTCGAGCGGGCGCATTATGTCGGTCTCTCTACCGGCGGCGCTATCGGACAACTCTTTGCGGTCCGCTATCCGGAGATGGTCCGCTCCCTCGTACTCTGCGACACGTCGAGCTACGTGCCGCCCGAAGTGTGGGACGGTCGAATGGCGAATGCGCGCGAAGGCGGTATGGAAGCCGTCGCCCGTGCCAGCATGGAGCGCTGGTTCACGCCCGCGTTCCGGGCCAGTCGACCGGAAGACGTCGAAATATTCCGACGGATGGTAACCGGCACGCGGATGGATGGGTATATCGGATGTGCGTCGGCGCTCAAACAACGTATGTTGCGACCACTGCTGAAAACCATATCCGCCCCGACGCTCGTGATCGTGGGCGCGGACGACCCAAGTACACCGGTCGAGCACTCGGAAATCATTCACCGGGAAATCGCCGGCTCCGAACTCGTGGTGATCGAGGGTGCGGCTCACATTTCGAATGTAGGGCAGCCGGATATTTTTAACCGGACCTTACGTGCGTTTCTGGACCAGCATTAGCGCACAGAACCACCAGCCTCGATCCCAAAGTATTATTCCCGCGGTCCTGATTGGCACGGTATATTACTTTCTATGATGAAATTTAATTCGAGTGCATTTTGCAATCAAAAATTTCACAGGAAATAGAACATCCGAAATTATCCGCTTTGGATAAATTGTGGCGCGAGAAATGCGACACGAAGAGTATTCCGATGCGAACGGATTTCGATATTTTCGAGCTTGTGCCTTGGATGGGAAATCTCACCATTCTCGAAGTGATCGAGGGTGGGAAGGATTTTTATTTCAGGCTGCACGGCACCAATATCGTGAACCTGTACGGTTACGAGATGACCGGCAAATAT
>JABJCS010000745.1 GCA_018665505.1 Alphaproteobacteria bacterium | reverse complement strand
CCGCCAGCCTTATACGCGGGCGGAAGCGGAAGCCGTCTCGCTACCGACCCTGTTCGTCGGGGGCGCTGATACGCCCGGTTTGCTGCCAATCGTCCTGCGCGCGTTGGCGGCTCATGTACCGGGTGCGAAGACGGTCATCATTCCGGATGCCGGGCACAGTATGTTTCGACAACAACCAAAAGCGTTCTGCGAGGCCGTGCTACCATTTCTGGAATAAGGAAGCGGCCGGGAAAAGCTGCCCGGCCGCAACTTCGTGATGGATTTGCCGGCTAGGCAGCCGTCGCTTTGGTGCCGGCATTGCGCATGACATCCGAGAGAAGTGTATACGCCTGACCCCAGGCTTCCCCGGTCTCCGTTGTCCATTGATTGCCGAGACCCTGCTCGAGCGTCCAGAGAAGAGCGGCGCCGACTGAATCGTAATGACGATCCTCGACACCATAGGCGACATGGCGCGCGCCCAGGGCTTCGACCGTCGGCAACAGCTCCTCAATCTGCTCAAGTTTACCGACAACGGTACCGATAATATCCATGAGCTTGCGACGTTGTGCTGCAAGGTCGGTCGCCCGAAAGAGTGGCCGGGTTGTAGGGTCGATTTCAAACAAGCGGTCATAGAAGAGTGTGGCCGCTTGGTCGGCGATCGGGGTGACCGCCTCCCATGACCGTTGAATAGTTGCGATTGATTCCGGTGTCATACGTCCTCTCCCTAACTGTGTGCTGCGCCGTAAGGTGGGCGGAAGGGCTTGCCCATTGCCGGCCGCGGCTGTGTTGCCCTGATGGCGATCTTCTTAATTCGGTCAATTGACCATGTGATGGCTTGGAAAAATGCATCCGTCCGCTCTTGCCGAGCCCGACGCATGGCATGTCGTTGGGCACGTTCCCAACGATGGCGGTCCATACTCTGAAAGTGTTGAGCCCATTTCTCGAAATCTTCTTCGTACGGCATAACCGTCTCCTCGTGATTTGCGGCATCGGAACCGTTCCGATGCGCTGTTGAGGAGGGTTGTAAGTTGTAGTAATTATCATTAAAAATGAATTTTTATGATAATTTAGTTCTCTGTGAGAGATGTATGGATCTATCCGATTTAAATATTTTCCGCACCGTTGTCGAAGCGGGAGGAATTACCAAAGCTGCCGACCGTTTACACCGTGTCCAATCGAACGTGACGACCCGGGTGCGCCAATTGGAGGAGGACCTCGGGGTCAAGTTATTTATCCGCGAAGGGAAGCGACTGCATCTCTCACCGGCTGGGCAAACTCTTTTGACCTATGCGGAACGCCTCCTAACTTTGGCGGAGGAAGCGCGTGCATCGGTACAAGATGCGACCCCACGCGGAGTCCTAAGGTTGGGGTCGATGGAAAGTACAGCCGGTGTGCGTCTGCCAGCACCCCTGACGGTATTCCACAAACGCTACCCGGAAGTTACGATCGAGCTGCGGACCGGAAACCCGGCGCAATTGGCGCGTCTCATTTTAGAGGGCGAACTTGACGCTGCCTTGGTCGCAGAGCCGATCGCGGACGAGCCGTTCGAGAAGGAGCTTATCTATCGCGAGGCTCTGGTATTGATCGCGCCAGCCAACCAAACAGCGATTAATTTTCCGAGCGACAGTGTCTCGAAGACCCTGCTCGCGTTCGAAAATGGCTGTCCGCACCGCAAACGGCTGGAGGATTGGTTCGCCGATCAAGGTGAGTTGCCGGAAAAGATAATTGAGCTTGGGTCTTATCACGCGATGCTTGGCTGCACGGTGGCGGGGATGGGTGTCTCGTTGCTTCCGGCGGCGGTTCTCGATGGCTTTCCTATGAAAGAGCATCTCAGCACGCATCCATTGCCGCCCGGACAAGATTATGCGGAAACAGTGCTGATTTGGCGGAAGGGTGCAGGCTCACCGAAGATCGATGCCTTGTTGGAAGTGCTCGAGGAAACCCGACCGAAAAAGATGTTCAGACGGAAGAAACGCGCCGTATAAGCCAAAGTAAGTGGATCCAACTCGTCCTCTCTTCCCAGAACTCCGGCTCGAACAAGTAGGGGAAAACCCTAGTGATGCTTGGGGAAATCCCGGATTAGAAGAACCTTCTTCCTCGCGTAGTATCCGTACGTCACATGAGAGCGGCCGAATGACAACGATACGGCACGTTCAAAGCACCTAGCGGAGTACTGAACTTGAAAAAACTATCGGCGGCGTTTCTCCAGAAGACTCTATCCCTAAAACCCGCCCTTATAGGTGCATTGTTCCTTGCCTTCCTACCGTCTGCTGTGTCGGCGGAATCGTTTGACGACACGGTCGACGCCGGATTGGACGCCATCCTGATGGGTGAATTCAATACCCTCGTCGATTATCTGCAGTTCAAGAAAGCCGAAAACGATCCAATGGCGATCTATGTGCTCGGCGTCATGCACGAGCACGGGACTCTTGTTTCAAAAGATTTTCAAGCAGCGGGCAAACTGTATCATCAATCGGCGACGCTTGATTGCGTCGAAGCGAAAGTGGCGATAGGCGTCTTAAACCGTAAGATCGCTGCGCGCCGAAACGAAGTGTCCGGTCCGTTTTAAGCCCTATTTAACTCTATAGGGATTCTCGTACCGCACGCGCGCCGGCGACCATGGCCTGCATTTTCTGCCGCGCGAGAAAGCGCGGTAGGGCGGAGAAGCCGCAGTCTCCAGTGACGGTTAATTTCTCCGGTGGCACGAATTCCAGGCAGCGTCGAATACGCGTAGCGACATCTTCTGTGCTCTCCAGATGGAAATTCTTTACGTCGACGACCCCGGCCGCGATCTCGAACTTGTCGGAAAGCGGGCCCAGCAATTCGACGTCGGCCATCTGCCGGTTGGCGAATTCCAAGACGAGCTGGTCGCAGTTCAATGATTCCATCGCGCCCATGAGCCGGTCGAACCGTCGGTCCGCGAAGGGCCGCCCAGCGTTGTTACCGAAACAGACATGCACGCCTACCTTGCCGGAGAATCCATCGGCGGTGCGATTGATGAGCGCGGCGGCATCCGACAAGTTGAGACCCAAGGGTGGGTGCGGCAATGCGGGCTCGTCGAGTTGGATATAAGTGGCACCGGCATCGGCCAAGGCGGACAGCTCGTCGCGCACCATGGTGACGATCTCATCCAGTACGTCGGCGGTATTGCGGCGACCGGTCTGCAAAGGCATGGCGAAGGTCAACGGCCCTGGGATCGCGACCTTCAGTACCCGGTCGGGAGCCAGCTCACGCAGTGCCTTGAAATCCTCTACAACGCCGAAACCGTTCGGAGCGCATATCTGGTCGACGGTCTCGAAATGCGGCGCCATGTCGTAGCCGGGAACACCGATCTTTCGGCCCGGCATGATCCGATTCAATCCTTCGACTTGGTCGAACATCTCATAGACGAAGCGTTGGCGGCGTAACTCGCCGTCGGTCAAGATATCGATACCGGCATCGATTTGGTCGGAGATCGCGATCCGCGTTGCGTCGTCGAGCGCCTCCCGGATATCTGCTTCACCGGCAGAGCCGTCGCGCATTTTCTGTCGGAACGCAATGAACCAACCGGGTGCGGCGTAGCTGCCGACACCCATCGTTGGTAAGAGGGGCAGATCTTTCATCAGATGTCCTCTTCCGTCCTGCCTTAAAGAAACTTCGGCATCACTTTCTCGGTGAACGTCACAAAGGAATCGTGGCTAAGGGGTGCGATCATCAAATATTCCAGCGGCAATGTTTCTTCCATCTCTTGAAGGTCGTCGATCACCTTGGCGGGATCGCCGCAAATCGCTACCTCGTCGACATATTTAGCGACCGGGTCGCCGCCGTCCCGGATGGTTTTGTTGATGGCATCCAATTGCATAGTCTTCTGGCCACCGGCGTCCGTGCCATAAATGTTTTCTTTCTTGCGCAGATAGGAGCCGAACATGAACTCCGCGCCGCGCCGCCCCACTTCCGTTGCTTTCTCGGCCGTGTCCGCCATGGCGAGTGTACGCGCCATGGGAATATCCCGCCCTTTGACCGGATGGCCGGCATCGGCAAGTTTGCCTTCATAATGTTTGCGCTTTCCGGCGATTTCCGCGTGTGTGGCATGCGGATCCATCATGATTGAAAAGCCCTGCTCCCCCGCCCAATCGAGGGCGTTCTCCGACGAGGCGGCGATCCAAACCGGCATCGGGTCTTGGCGCGGTTTCGGTAGCACTTCGACATCTTCGAAATCCCAGAACTCTCCTTTGTAGCTGAACTTGTCGTTGCGCCAGGCTTCAAGCACGATCTCGACAGCCTCGCGGAACCGGGCGTAACTCTCTTTCGGCTCAACCCCGAAGATACGGTGCTCGGTCGGATCGAAGCCGCGTCCTGCCCCCCAGTTCACGCGGCCGCCGGAAAGTTGATCCAACAATGCCACTTCTTCCGCCAAGCGCAGCGGATGGTAGAAGGATGCCAGCGAGATCGCAGTGCCGATGCGGATGTTCTTCGTATGGGCTGCGATGTGGGTTCCCATCATGTGGACAGAGGGACATACGCTGTAGGGGCTGAAATGGTGCTCGGCTAACCAGACGGCGTCGTAACCGCTCTCATCCATCATCCGCATGCGATCGAAGGCGCGATCATAGACGACTTCCAACGGATTTCGCCGACCAGGCCAGCTGAAGAATTGTAATACGCCAAATTTCACAGGCTGTTCCTTTTGCGTTTCTTGTTGGCCTAAGCGTAGCCGAATTTCTTTTCCATGTCGGTGATGGCGCCGTCGGCAATTTCGACAATGCGGTCGACTTCGTCTTCCGTAATACAGAGCGGCGGCGACAGTGAGATGACCGAAGCCGCGCGCGTAAGCAGATTGCGCGAGAGCAAACCGTCGCCGAGAGATTTGATCTCTTCGCCGGATTCCGAAAACTTCTCTTTCGTACCCTTATCCTTGACCATTTCAACCCCGGCAATGAGGCCGAGGCCCCGCACGTCACCGACCGTCGGATGGCTTCGCAGTTCCTCCAGACCCTTCAACAACCGGGCGCCCATCTTGGCCGAATTATCAACCAACCCCTCGCCTTCGATGATGTCGATATTGGCCATTGCCGCGGCACAGGCGACGGCGTGACCGCCATAGGTCAACAGGTGAGAGAGTTTGTTGTCGCCCTCGAAAGCTTGCATGACATGGGGGCGGCACATCACGCCGCCGATCGGCGCGTAGCCGCTGGAGAGGCCCTTCGCCATGGTCATGATATCGCCGACCAAATCCCAATGGTTGGAGGCGAACATCTTACCCGTCCGCCCGAAGCCGTTGATGACTTCGTCGGTGATCAACAACACACCGTGCTTGTCGCAAATTTCGCGTAGACGCGTCCAATACCCATCCGGTGGAATGACAATACCGTTGGAGGCGGAGATCGGCTCGGCGATGACGGCGGCGACGGTTTCCGGATTTTCGTATTCGATCATTTGGCCGATCTGATCGGCGCAGAGAAGATCGCAACTTGGGAAAGCCGCTCGAAAATCACAACGGTAGCAATTCGGCGGCGAGGCATGCAGGACCCCCGGCATGAATGGGCTGTGATAAGGGTCGCTCACTTGCCGCGTGCCGCTGACGCTCATCGCCGCATAGGTGCCGCCGTGATAGGAGCCGCGCCGGCCAATGACCTTTTGCCGTTTCGGTTGGCCATTGTGATAGTGATATTGCCGCGCAATCTTGATCGCGGATTCAATGGCTTCCGACCCGCCGGAACAGAAGAATGCCGTGGTCTGGTCGCCAGGCGTGATCTCCGCGAGGCGCGTTGCCAGTTGGATCGCCGGGATCGTGGTGGCTTGGGTCGAACTGGCATAGGCGAGGGTGCCCGCCTGGCGCGCCATCGCGTCACCGATTTCTTGGCGGCCATGGCCGACATTGACCAGCCAGAGGCCCGCCAACGCATCGATATATTCGTTTCCGTCGATGTCTTTGACCATCACGCCTTTGCCTTCAACGAGAATTTTCTTTCCGGAATCCTCCGCCAAGGCGTGGAAGGGAGAGCCGTGCATCAGGATGTGTTCGTTGCCTGCCTCTTTCAGAGCGGCTTCGTTCGAAAGTGCCTTCACGTCGACCATGGGATGAGTTCCTATCGGTTAGGCGGTGAACCGCCGGATAACGTTCTCCATGATGCGGGAGATGTTGTTGTCGTAATTATCATGCGACAGCGATCCGCAAAATGTAATGGATCCGACTGAGAAGACCGCGCCACCGCCGGGGCAATCGAAATAGATCATATCGGCGCGGACCAGCTCTTCGTGGCTATCCCCGGGGATCGTGGTGTCGTTGGTGAGCATTTCCTCGGGCACTAACTTGAAATGGTTTTGCGGACTTTCCGATGTCGCCAGAATGACGGCGTTGGGTGGCGTGCCGAGGCGATGATCGGCGCGGTCCAACTCGAATCCCGCGGCCCCGCCGCCCGAAAGGCCGAAATCTCCGATGACCCGGTCGGGCACGCCCTGGAAAATCCAATTGGTCTCCAGTTTATCGGCCCCGGGTCGGCGGCTGTAATAGGTGCCCTGAAACTTTCCTTGTGAGGAGAACCCGAGGCCACAAAGCGCCTGCGGTGGCCGCCCGTTGCGCCGCCAGAGGCCACCGTATTCACCGTCGAACGCGTGATAATATTCGCCGGGCTCAGCCGCCCAGGCTCGAATGCCGTCTT
>JABJCS010000744.1 GCA_018665505.1 Alphaproteobacteria bacterium | reverse complement strand
GATTTTACCGATATATCGTCGCGGGTCGACGGTAAGATTGAAAAGATACACGTGGGCGAAGGTAGTGCGGTCTCACGCGGGCAAGTGATTGTCACGCTCGAGCATGAAGCCATTAAGCTGAATATCAATTCTCTGATGACCGATTTGGAATTGGAAAAAGGAAACCGGGCCAGACTGATGACCGAACGCGAGGCCTTCGAGGAAGGGTTGAAGTCCAAGCTAGCGACGCAACGCCAAAAAATTATAGCGCTGGAGGTCGACCTGAATTCCGCTAAGGACCGCTTAAAAATCGCCAAGAAAGATCTGGCCCGTGTGAAGGTTCTCGTCAGCAAACGCTTGAAGCCGGAATCCGAATTGAATTCCCAGCAAGATAAGACCCTGGTGCTTGCCGGCAGTGTCTCCTCGCTTGACAGCAACATTTTGGTCGCGAAGCGGGAATACGACCAGTTTAAAGCGACCGGACGGCAGTTGGATATTATCAGTAACAATATAAAAATATCCAAAGTTAAAGAAGACAGAATACTAGATGAAATAAATAAACAAAAACTATTTATAAAACATCGCCAAATCCAAAGTCCAATTGATGGGTTAGTCGGAGAAATACATAAATATAAAGGTGAATACGTAGAAGATGGCATTAATATACTTATGTTACACGATCCGAAACTCTATTGGGTCGAAGCATATGTGGACGAAAGTCAAATCCGCCACGTGCGGGTCGGCCAAGAAGTGCTGATCGACCTGGACGCTTATCCCTTCAGCGATTTCTACGGTCAGGTCCGGCATATCGGCAGCGTCACGACGCGCGGGCCGGTTGCCGGCAGCGCCTATTCCGGAGGGCGAACCCTCGGCGGCAACATCGAGCGCGTTCCAGTTCGTATTTCCATAGAGAATCCGCCGGAGAATATCACGCCCGGCATGCGCGGCGACGTGAACATCCGAATCTATGAGCATATTAAGCTCTGGTGGAAGTGGGAGGATTAACAATGCGCCTCGAGGGCAAGACTATCATCATCACCGGCGCGGCCTCGGGCATTGGCCAGGCGAGTGCGCGGAAGGCTATATCGGAAGGTGCTCGGGTGATCGGCGTCGATTTGAACGACGCTACTATGCCGGATGGGGTCGAGCCGATCGTGGGCGACGTCACGTCGGAAGAAACCATTGCGCGCGCGGTGGCCGAAGCGGGGGAGATACATGGTCTCGGCACCATCGCCGGGATCAGCCGCTCCGGTGTGACCATCGACGCCATTGATCCGGACGAGTGGGACAAGGTATTCGCGGTCAACGTGAAGGCGAGCTGGCGTTGGCTGGTCGGCGCGCTGCCGGCGATGCGGGCGGGCGGTGGCGGTTCCGTCGTCATGGTCGCCTCGCAATTGGCGTTTGGCGGTGGGCGCTTTAACGCGTCATACATTGCCTCCAAAGGCGCAGTTGTCAGCTTGGTGAAGACGGCGGGGTTCGAATTGGCGCCGGACAATGTCCGTGTGAACGCAGTGGCGCCGGGCGCTATCGATACGCCGATGCTCAACGGCAGCATGGCCCGCGCCGAAAACCCGGATGAGGCCCGCGAGTATTCCCGCAACCGCCATGCGATGCAGCGTTTTGGCAAGGCCGAGGAGATTGCTAATGGCGTGGTCTACCTGCTGTCGGACGAAGCCAGCTTCAATACAGGGTCGGTCGTGACCATCGACGGTGGCTGGACGGCGGCGTGAGCGATCTGCACGGTAATGCTCCGGCTATAATTCCGGGTTCATGCTCCGCATGCCCCGGAACGACGGTAGGGGAGAAGTCATTCCGGGGCGCCAAAGGCGAACCCGGAATTATGGCCTGAGCCTAAAGCACGCCCCGCTTCGCCAGATTCCGGAACAGCGCCGTCGACCCGAACTCCCATGCCGGAATAACGTCTGTCCTATCGACCGTGTTTGCCAGCGTGCCGAGCTTCGGGGATTGCATGACGACCGTGTCGCCGACGTGGTGGGTGAAGCCGCCGCCTGGCCGGTCGCGGTCTTGGTTCGGGGTAAACATGGTGCCGGTGAATAGCATCACGCCGTCTGGGTATTGGTGATTGGCGCTCAACGTTTGGCCCATCAGGTCTTCGATGTCGCGGCTGATCTCGGTCATTGAGCTGCCGTCCTCAATCCGGAAATTGTCCGTGCCCGCGACCGTCAACGAGACATAGGCGCTGCGGATATCGTCGAGGGTGTACGTATCGTCGAGCAACCGCACGATCGGCCCGATGGCGCAGGAGCCGTTATTGTCCTTTGCCCGCCCCAGCAGCAGGGCCGAGCGACCTTCCACGTCGCGCAGGTTCACATCATTGCCGAGTGCCGCGCCGACAATTTGTCCGGTGGCATTGCCGACCAGCACGACTTCCGGCTCCGGGTTGTTCCAGGTCGACATTGGGTGAATTCCGATTTCCGCGCCGAACCCGACCGAGGACATCGGCTGCGCTTTTGAGAACACCTCCGCATAGGGGCCGATACCGACTTCGAGATATTGCGACCACATATCCCGATCAAGGAGCGCGCTTTTCACTGTCTCCGCTTCGTCGGAGCCGGGGACTACGTCCGACAGGTCGATGCCGATACTGTCGAGCAATTCTTTGCGGACCTCTTCCGCCAGCGCTGGATCGCCGGATGTGCGCTCGTCGATGACCCGCTCCAACAGGCTGCGCACAAAGGTGACGCCGCAGGCTTTGTGCGCGTGCAAATCGGCGGGGGAGAGGAACCATGGTTTGGTCGTGTCCCGGCTCTCCGCGACGCTGTTCGCCGCGATTGCGCGCAAATCGCCGAGCCCTTCACCGTCGCTCCCGGCAAGCGCCACCGGGTCGTCCGCGTTGGTGAGTGCCGACATGGTGGGCGCTGCTGCGGTGATATCGACGACGCCGCCCTCGCGGATCGAGACCACCGAGGGGCCTTCGACATCGGGCCGCCAGATACGCCCGACCAGGGTTCCGGCGTATCCGTCCTCGGGTAAAAATCCGTCTATATGGAAATCCCAATTGGTCGCCATTGTCATCTTCTCCCAGAAAACCGTTTCGTTAGCCCTCTCACGAAATTAAGATGGTTGGCAAGAACGAGAATTCATCCAGGGGAGAGAACATGGCCACGCGTATCGGCATGATGATGGGCGACCCGGCGGGGATCGGCGCGGAATTGGCGGCGCGGGTACTGTCGAATGATGTGATGTCGGCGGAGACCGGCGTAGTCGTGGTCGGCGATCCGGCCCATTTGGCGCGGGGGCAATCTGCCGCCGGCACGGATCTAGAAATCGAAACTTTGGCCGGCGCCAATGACGTCAATGTAGAGGCCGGAAAAGTTTCCTTCTTGCCGCAATCTCTGGCCGGGGCGGAGAGTTATCCCCTCGGGGAATCGAGGCGGGAAGGGGGGGGCTATATGCTCGATTGTTTCGAGACGCTGCTTGCACTCTACAAGGAGGGCCGGATCGACAGCATCTGCTTCGCGCCCTTGAATAAGCACACCCTTAAGATCGGGGGCATGAGCTATCCGGACGAGGGCCAATGGCTGACGGCGCAACTTGAGTACGCGGGCCACACGGCGGAGCTGAATGTGATCGAGGGGCTGTGGACATCCCGCGTCACCTCCCACGTGCCACTCCGCGATGTCGCGGACCTGATTACTGTTGACGGTATCATCGACGCGGTGTCGCTAATCGACGGGGTGCTGCGGACCGCCGGTATGGAGAACCCGAAGGTCATGGTGGCGGGCCTCAACCCGCACGCGGGCGACAACGGTTCGTTCGGGCGTGAAGAGCTCGACGTCATCG
>JABJCS010000743.1 GCA_018665505.1 Alphaproteobacteria bacterium | reverse complement strand
CATGCGATGGGATTGACGGAGGATTATTTGGAAGAGTTGCGCCAGAGCCAACCGGCGATGTTAGCGGCGATGGAACGAATGTTACCGCGTATTCCTTTGGATGCGGCGCGCTGGTTAGGTGAGATGCACGAGATTTCGGCGACCTTTGCGGATGCTGGCGTCACGCCGAAGTTCCATCAAGGCGCCGCCGATATGATGGCGCTGGCCGATCGTACACCGATCTCGGCGGAAACTCGGGAGACAGTGGATGCAAGCCGGACGCTGCTTCAGGCGCTCGATATGTATGTCGCTGCGCGTGGGGCCGCCAAAGATGCCGCCGATTAAAGGTCTAGCGTCCGCCTAACTTGTGGCTAGCGACATCCATGCGCTTTTTGCATTCCAATTGATTGAGACCGGTTGCGGTGCAGCGGGCCATCAGTCTTTGGGTCTGATCAGTACCGCCGCCGAGCTTATCGGCGATCAATGCGCGGCATTGGTTTTTCTTAATGTTGTTGCGTAGGCAGTGGGCTTTCACTCTGTTCACCATCCGCAAATTAGGCGACTTGAAGGATGCGTTGATTAGTTTCTGGCAGGTTTGCGCATCGCGCCCGGTTAATCGACATTTCGACAACAGCGCTCGGGCATTGTCGAGACCTCTTGTTTGCTTTGCTCTGGTGAAACCTTCGCGGCATGTCTTGGCATCGAGACCGCGCGCCCGGCAGCGCAAGAGAAAGGCTTCCGGTACATTGGCGGAATTCTCCGCCGAATAGGCCACAAGCGGCGCCGTATAACTCGAGGCGGCAAAAACTGCCATCGTCACGGAAATTAGGGTTAAGCTTCTTCGCCAATATAAATTCAGTAAATTCAGCATGTTATTCCTCCTCGTATTCCATCTTTGCCGTCTCCGGCAATCCTCAAAGAGGTAGCGGCGCAAGGGCTGTGCCAGCTATGGCATGAGGTTGGATTTCGCGCTATTTCTGTACTTGAACTGTAATTCGAGTGACCGATGATCCTGACAAGACCCCGAAAAACGCTCGCCGCCTGCTGCGGTATACATGCGGTGCATGACGGTATTTCGGATATTCTCTACGTCTTGCTGCCACTTCTGAAAGAGACGTTTAATCTCTCCTTCGCTGAGATTGGGTTGATCCGGGGGGCGCATAGGGTCGCCTTGGCGATCTTTCAATTACCGGCCGGATTGCTCTCCGAACGGTTGGGTGAGCGCAATCTCTTGGTGCTTGGTACAGCCATTGCCGGACTCGCCTATATCGGACTCGGACTGTCGAGCGGTTTTATCGCCTTGCTGATTTTTCTATTTCTAGTCGGCATGGGAAGCTCCGTTCAGCATCCGCTCAGCGCATCCATTATTTCGACAGCTTATGCCAACGGTCCGCGCCGGGCGGCACTTGGGACCTACGCGTTCGCCGGCGATGTGGGGAAATTCTCGCTGGCGGGAGGGCTTGGATTAATGATCGCCGCCGGCATCGATTGGCGAGGACCGGTCGTCTCGCTCGGTGTATTTACGTTTTTGTCGGCGGTAGTTGTTCTCATAACGCTGGTGGCGGTGAAGGCAGGCGGTAAGCCGGAACATCGCCCGGAGAAAGAGATCAAGGCGAAACCGCCTGGATGGGGGATAAAGGAACCCATCGGGTTTTCCTCACTCCTTGGTATCATGATCGTTGATAACTTTACGCGGAACGGCTTCCTAACCTTTGTCGCGTTTCTCTTGATTGAACGTCATGTCGAGCCGGAATTGGCGGCAATGGCGATCCCCGTCATCTTGTTGGGCGGTATGTGGGGCAAACTCGCTTGTGGATTTTTGGCCGAGCGCTTGGGGATTATCCGAACTGTTATCTTGACCGAGATCGGGACGGCTATTGGCATTGTTGCCATGATCCTTGTCGAAGGGGAGACCGCATTCTTTATCCTGCCGATCCTCGGCGTCGTCCTCAACGGGACGTCGTCCGTCTTGCAAGGTACGATAGGGGATTTGGTGGATAGCGAGCGTCAGTCGCGCGCCTTCGGACTGTTCTTTACGCTTAGCGCGGCCTGTGGGAT
>JABJCS010000742.1 GCA_018665505.1 Alphaproteobacteria bacterium | reverse complement strand
CTTGGCGGACAACCTCCCGCCGTGGCCTACTGGCAAAACATCGAAACTAACCAACCCGATCAGCAGGTGCAGAGAGTAGCTTAAATTACGACGAAATCTGTCCAACGATTGGGGAGTAGCTCACTTCCGGCATTTGCACACAAAGGCCTTCCATTTTAGCTTCGGGTAAATCTTCCAAATTTAATCTTTGATGAAGCGGGTGAAATAGCAAAACGTGCTCGTTCTCTGTAAATATCATCGCAAATGAGCGCCCTTCCGAGCTATGACCATATACCGGAGCCCCTTTGAATTCTAAGTAGAGATTCCTGTCTTTTTGATTTTTGCGCTCGACGAGTTGGGCCACCATGAAAAGCAAAAATTTGAAAATGCAGATAAATAACCCAATCAACGATGCCCATTCTCGTTGGGCTGTTCCGAATTTTTTAACT
This sequence comes from Alphaproteobacteria bacterium, assembly GCA_018665505.1. The sequence goes on along the minus strand of JABJCS010000742.1, from coordinate 7,351 downwards.
CTATCATTGATATCTTGCATGAGCTTGTCGCAAGTCTCCAATTCCGGCCCGCACTCTGCGAGATATTGTTCAATCGTATCGAGTACCGGCAGGCTTTGTTTAAATGCAGCATCGCAATGCTCCGAATTCGGGCGACATTCCTGAAACATCATCTCAAGATTACTCAGTAAAACGCCAGGCACGCTGTTTGGGGGCGTCAGTTTAGAATAAAGCCGGTCACACGTCTCCGATGAATACGCGCAAATTTCGAGTTCGGCCTTAAGCAGAGAAAGCTCTTGCCGATTAACACCCTCGGCGCTGACCCACATCATGATCATGCCGCCGACAACGCCTATAGCTGCGCTGCCCATGAGGGCCCGAGCCGTAAGCCAGACGGTCGACATTGAGCGCAGCCTACTCCCGCTCAAGAACACACTGATTGCCGATACCATCAACGGCAAAAACACCCAATGCAGCGCGAATTGCATAGCGAGTAGCAGGCGCCCGCCAATCTTGGCTATAACGTCTTTCAGATCGCCTTCGAACGTTTTCGCAAGGTCCGGAAGTTCAATTAGGTAGAACAGAAGCACGTGAACGCAAAACCCGACGGCTGTGCCAAAGAGGATCGGCGACGGATAACGTGACAGCGGTCGTGCGCCAGATAGGTCTCGAAAATTGTTCCATTGCCGCCGGAATATCAGTGTCGATCGGACCCAAAGAGCCGCAAGAATCGTCGAGAAATATAGGACTGCTGTTTTTATCGACAGGAAGATCGTCTCAATCGTTGACGGCGGCAACATCAACTGCTCGGGCTTAACCTCGAGCATCGGAAGCCGCCAGTTTGAAAACGCGACAATCGCAATAGTCGAAATCGCCGCAGCGATGAAGACGACGAGTATTGAGCCATGCACCATTTCCTTCAGCGGATATGGTTTTGCCTCATGTTCGGTGAGTATGAATCCGAACTCCGTCTTTAGGACCTGCTTCGCGCTAGTTTCTAATCTGTCGTTCGAATGTATCGCGCACACCAAATACGCATAGGTTCGGTCTCGCAATTCGGTGACCCGTCCTTCCAGGTCGCGATCAATGAGCTGCGGATCCTTGATAACCTTCTCAGCGTATTCTTTGACCTCGACCGCCATCGCGGAATGACGCGCGCTGATACTTTCGAGTTCATCCTTGTATCGATTAACGAACTGTCCGTCGAAGTCGACCTGCAGGCCGTTCGTGCCATATGACATGGCGTCCAAAATACAGCCGACTCTGAACCAAGGCCTCAATACGCCATCGGACTTTATCCAATCCTCCCCGAACAGCTGCTCCAGCAACTCATCACTAAATGAGATACGAAGCTTCGGGGTGCGAAAAATTTTGTCCTTAAATCGAGCAAAATCAAAACCGGCACCCTGCAGTTGATAAACCAATCGCAAGACGCTTGAGGGAATTCTCGCAAATGTATGCAGGAACCCTCTAATTCTCCGCTCGAGACCCTTTAAAATCGGCACGTTCTGTAAACTGGTAAGTGATGTCGCAATCATTAAGGGTATGATCGGCGATTTTGATAGCTCCGTTTCCACCCCGCCGGGCACTAACTCGACGTATAATTGCGGCACAAAACTGAGCACCAGGTAAAGCAGAACGATGGCGATCACATAACCCAATCTGCCGTAACTGTATCTTCGGTCGGAGGTGTGAAATCTAGGTTTATAGATGCCAAAATACTGGCTTTCGCTCTCACCAACTGGCTCATCGAAGCGAGTCCAAGAGTATGCCGATATCATAAAGGCGCCAAATACGAGCGCGACCAGCCATTCTTGCGCTGCTTCCATTTCCTCCCCCTAGATTCAACATGAGCGCTGATACAAAGCGACGCGGGACGCTATCTCCAGACCTCATGCCTCTACTTATCGGCATCAGAAGACAAACGTACCCCTTTTGGTTTTAATGTCGACAAAATGCCGCGAATAAATTGATCTTCGCGCTATGTCGAAATTTCACCATCCGCACCCCGGAGCCCCTTACTTCACAGCAACGATAAGGGGTCTAATATTTATGTCTGGGTAGTGTGAAAGGAGGGTGCGATGAAATGGGGAACCTTTAGCCTAAGCCAAGTGCCGGACTTGAGCCGGGTGCCGGAAAATTTTGAAACCGATTTCGAGCAATTCAAACTCGCGGAAGAGCTTGGATTCGACACGATTTGGATCGCCGAACATCTTTTCTCGAGCTATGGCGTTGTCACATCGACCCAGGTGCTGGCCGCCGCTCTCGCCAAGGCCACCACAAAGATCAAAATTGGCATGGCTGTCGTCGTCATGCCGTTCAATCATCCGCTTCGCACCGCGTCTGACTTCGCCCTGGTCGATATCCTCTCCAAGGGCCGCCTACTATTCGGTGCCGGTCGCGCCTATCAGCCGCACGAGTTCGATGGCCTCGGCATTCCCATGGAAGACAGCCGGGAGATGTTCGAGGAAGCGATGGAGATCATGCTCAAGGCATGGGGCGACGAGCCGATTACCCATGAGGGCAAGTTCTGGAACATTCCGCAACCGACCGAGGTTCTACCGAAACCGGTACAAAAACCACATCCGCCGCTCTACCAGGCTTGTATCTCACCGGACAGTTTCAAGACGGCAGCTCGCAAAGGCTTCGGCTTGCAATTGGCCTCGCCGTTCTCCTACCGCACCTACCGCGAAGAATGGATCGACAAGATCGAGGAGAGCATCCAAGACTATGAAATAGAATGTGAGAAAGCAGGCCATGATCCCAAGGGCGCGGAGCGGATGATGTTGCTGCCGTTTTTCGTCCATGAATCGCAAGAAGAAGCGAAGCGGATTGCGCGGGAACGCATGGAATGGTTCTACGCCAAGGTGACGGCCAACCAGAAATCCGTCGGCGGACAGCCGGACCTCATCAAAGGCTATGAGCTGACCATGAGCGAGAGCAAGAAGACGTTGGACGGTGGTTATCTCAACTTCGACAAACTATACGACAATGGTGCTGCTATCGCCGACGACCCAGCCACTTGCGCCGAGAAGCTGAACGAATTGCGCGAGCGCCTGGGGATCACTGAGTTCGCGCTCTGGACAAATATCGGCGGCATGCCGTCCGAAGAATCAATGTCTGCAATGCGGCTGATCATGAACGACGTAGCACCGCGCGTTAACGCCATGGAAGCGGCTGGCTAATTCGAAAAGGAACTGACGATGCCAGACATCAATATAGACGAGTTGAAAAGCCATATCGGCACCATGGTGGAAGACACCGATGTCGCGACTGAAGCGCCGTTGCGCGAGATGATTGTGACCTTCGACCGGGACGACGTAACCCCGGGGCCCGGTGACGCCATTCATCCGGGTTGGCACGGATGCTACTTCCTACCCTTATCGCGGCGCGCCACATTGGGCGCGGACGGCTTGCCGACCGATACTGGCGTCCTGCCTAAAATGCCGCTCCCTCGGCGGATGTTCGCAGGCGGCCGGTTTGAATTTCACACTCCAATCAAGGTTGGCGAAAAGCTGCGGCGGGAAACCGAACTCATGGATATCTCCCTCCGCAAAGGCGCTACCGGCGTTCTCGTCTTCACCAAGGTCGCCAACCGCATCTACAACGACGAAGGGCTGTGCGTAGTCGAGGAACGCGACGGCGTGTTCCGTGAAGGCCTGAAGCCAGGTGAGAAGAGTGGCATTCCAAAACGCGACCCGGTGCCGGACGACTTGCCGTGGAAACGAGAAATGAATCCGGATGTCGTTCAGTTATTCCGCTATTCGGCTATCACCTTCAATCCGCACCGTATCCATTACGACCGGACCTATGCGATGGAGGTTGAAGGTTATCCGGGCCTCGTCGTCCATGGCCCCTTCACGACGCAATGTCTGCTCGATTTCGCGCGGGACATGACCCCCGACAAGACGCTGACCAAATTTGATATGCGCGCTCGGGCGCCTCTATTCGACACCGCGCCGTTCACCGTCTGTGGCCGCCCGACCGACGAAGGCTGTGAAGTCTGGGCGGCGACACCGGAGGGAACTGTCGCGATGCAAGCACAAGTCACACTCGCTTAAGGAATGTCATGTCCGAATTGATCCTCGTCCCCGCCCGTCAAGGACGCGCCCAACCCCTCAGCTCGGGCGCATGTATTCGTATCGTTAATACTCATGGCAGTCAGGTGGTCGACACCTGGGCTTTCAATGCAAGCGACCTCGATGAATTCATGTCGATGGAACACACCCGGTCGACAATTAACAAAATGATGCCGGATATGGGGGAAGCCTTTCTCACCAATAAACGTCGGCCCATTCTGACCATTGTCGAAGACACCACGCCCGGTGTGCACGATACTTTGAACGCCGCCTGCGATGTCCATCGTTATCACTTGTTGGGGCATGACGGCTATCATGACAATTGCACAGACAATTTGGCCGCGGCACTAGAAGCAATGGGCAAATCGCCCGGCGGACGCACACCTTGCCCCTTTAACATGTTCATGAATCGGCCTTGGGGCACCGACAAGCGATTGTACAAGGAAGCTCCGGTCTCGAAGCCGAGCGACAGCGTGACCTTCCGCGCGGAGATGAACTGTATCGTTGTGTTTTCCGCCTGCCCGCAGGACATGAACCCGACCAACGGTGGGACGCCGAAGGACGTGCACTACGAAGTCTTGGACTCCGTATAAGGCTCCCCACGTACCCGCTCCCGGTGGAAGGTATAGAGACCGCTGGCGACGATGATCAATGCGCCGACGACCGTCGGCATATCGGGCAAGTCGTCGTAGAAAAAATACCCGAGAATCGTCACCCAAACGATCGTGATATAATTCAGCGGCTGCAGAACGCTGGCGGGAGCCAAGGCCAACGCCTTGATCAGTAACGCATGGCCGGACAAACCAAGCACCGCAATACACAACATTAGGGATATTCCGGTCGCATCGGGTGTCTTCCAAAAGAAAGGTCCGATCATCGTCATAGCGACCAAACCGACGACGCCCGTATAGAGGACCGTTGTATCCGGGTGATCGTGACGCGCGGCAACACGGGTCAGCACCTGATAGAGCGCATAGATCGAGATGCCGAAGGCAGGCAAAAGCAGCATCGGATCAAAGATTCCAAATCCCGGTCGAATAATAACTACGAGACCGAAAAATCCGACGCCGATGGCGCTCCAACGGCGAATGCCGACTTTCTCTCCGAGGATCGGTACCGAAAGGGCGGTTGCGACCAGTGGACCAATCCCGGCAATTGCCTGGACGTCCGCCAGGGGAAGATTACGAAAAGCGATGACGAAAATGGACACTTCACCCGCCAGCAAAAGACCCCGGCAGATTTGCAACGTCATCGCATTCGATTGAAAGGCCCGCCAGCCTTGGCGACGGATCGTCACCACCAGGCCATAGGAGGCGAATACCATGTAGCGGATCCAAATGATCTGCGGTGCGGAATAGAACAAGCTGACATGTTTCGTCAGCGCATCCATGCTCGCGAACACGCCGGTTGAGAGCAGGGTAATGCGCATCGCGGAGCGCGTACCCTCCGCATCGTCGCGCGCGCCGATCTTCTCTTCGCTCAACAGATGGCGCTCCTATGCCGTGTTAGTAGGCGCGCTCCCAATCAAGCACATTGTCGAGCGGGCGACCTGCAACATAGGCTTCCAGGTTATCACAGAAAAGATCGATCTGACGGGTACTGCGAATATCTGTCGCCGCTGAGATATGCGGCGTAAACAGAACGCGGTCATCGGCCCAAAGCTCGGGATCGGGCAGTCGGTCGAATTCGCCGACATAAACATCCAATCCCACGCCACGTAGTTTTCCGGCCTTCAGTGCATCTTTCAGCGCCGCTTCGTCGACGATCTCGCCCCGTGCAAGATTACAGAGCACGACACCGTCCTTCATCGCGCCCAGTGTCTCTTTTCCGATCAGTCCTTCCGTGTCCGGAGTCCACTGGCAGCAGATGGAGACGAAATCGGCTTCCGGCAAGATATCCATCAGCTTGTCGGCAGTGTAGATTGCATCGAAACCCTTGGGTGGCGATCCGGCTGTGCGTCGGGTACCGATCACTCTCATGCCCATAGCCGCGCACAGCTTACCAACATCCTGGCCGATACCGCCCGCCCCAATTACACAGACCGTCTTATCCTTCATCTGAATTGGATTATAAGCCAGCCTCTCGAAATCAGCGGCTGTTCGGTCCGCGACCGCCTGATTGAAGCCCCGCGCAAAATAGAAAAACGCGGCGACTGTCCATTCGGCCATCGACTGCGTGTTGCCGAGCCCGCGCGAAGTCGTCACCATCACGTCGCTTTCCCACAAATCCCCGGTCAAAAGATTGCTGGCGCCCGCCGGAGTCTGGTGGAACCATTTTAACTTCGGAGCTCGCGCACGAAGATCCAGCGGAAACGGGAATCCACAGATGATGATCTCCGCCTCCACAAATAGTGCGTCGCGCTCTTCCCGCGTTCCCTCTCCTTGTAAGTTCGCGGGCAGGTAGGAGCGCGACGTGTATTCGGGCCAAGTATCGCGAAATTCCCCATGAAACCAATTCGGCGCCATCGTTAACTCGACCGAAGGGTCCGCACCCTCGATACGTTTTCGGCCATCGCCCGACAATGGGATCATGGATAAAATTTTCAGCGTCATCGCATCGAGTCCTATAGGGGTTTGAGTTTTACTGGTTGGCGTAGAAACAACGCCGCCACGACGGCCCAGGTCAGTGGAATTACGGCGAGCCCCACCAACATTGCATCGTAGTTACCGAAATAGTCCTTGGCGAAGCCAAGGGGTAGGGGGCCGAGCGACGCACCGACAACACCGATCATCTGCCCTGTTCCCTGAATACTGCCCAGATAGGTGCGCCCGAAATATCGTGGCCACATAAACGTGTAATAGGTCATGCTGACAGCATTCGCCATTCCGAACGCTAAGGCATACAGCACCGCTGACGCGATACCGGAAACCTGTGCCGCAATGACCAATGTCGTCGCCAGAACCAACAAGCCACCTGCAAACATACGCTCAGTCGGGAACCGGTCCAACATGCGACCCAGGGTCGGCATCATCGCGATCATGGTCACTGCAGATACGGCAAACGCAACGGTCGCAACTTCCGTATCCAAACCTTGATCCGAAAAAATAGAGACCTGGAAGAAATGCAAAGTGGTCACCAGCATCGATAAAGTGAAAAGTCCGGCAGCCACGATATAGAAAGCCGGGGTTCTTAATGCCTCAGAAAGGGTAAAGTCGTTTTCATCACCCGCTTCAGCAGCGGCTTGCGGGCCCTCGAGATCGGCAGGAATCGACACGCCATCAGGCCGTAACCCGACATCCTCTGGTTTGCTCACGACAAAGAATAAGACCGGTGGCAGCAATAAGATCCATGTG
>JABJCS010000741.1 GCA_018665505.1 Alphaproteobacteria bacterium | reverse complement strand
CGAGGTTTTGGAACGGCTCTATCAACCTTTCCATTTCGACCGCCAGATGGAACATGCGCCGAACGAAGAACGCTTGTCTCACAAGCCGATCTTCGAAGTGGATGGTGATGCGCTGAACGTGAATTTCTCGCCACGCCTGGTCGAGCACGGTTATCAGATGAAAGGCGAAGAACTCGATTCGGAGTCGCGCGCGGCCATTGATGCGCTTTGCCGAACGACGGAGATCGACAATCTCTGTAAGAGGTTTGAGTTCGAACGCGGGCAAATTCAGATCGTCAACAACCGTCGCCTGGGGCATCGTCGCACCGCGTTCCGGGATGCGGAGGAGCCGGAAGACCGGCGTCATCTAGTGCGCATTTGGGTTCGAAAATCTGGCCGCCCATTCTATCAGGGTTAGAGAAGGAAATCAGCAGTGTCTTACGAAACCATCGAAGTCGATCCGCTAAGTCCCATCATCGGTGCGGAGATCAGCGGCGTTGATATTTCCAAGCCGCTTGGCAATCAGACCTATCAGGAATTGCATGATGCATTGATGAAGCATCAGGTGATCTTTTTTCGCGATCAGGAAATGACCTTGGACGAACATAAGGCATTCGGTCGCCATTTCGGTGAACTGCACATCCACCCGAGCGCCAAGGCGCCGGAAGGGCACCCCGAAATCATCACCATCCATGCGGATGAAAAATCCAAGGTGGTTGCGGGTATGAAATGGCATTCCGATGTGTCTTGCGACGCGGAGCCGCCGATGGGCAGCATCCTGCATTTGCACACGATTCCGGAATCCGGCGGCGATACGATGTTCGCCAGCGGGTACGCCGCCTATGAAGCGCTTTCCGACCCGATTAAGGAAATGATCGAGGGATTGAAGGCGTGGAACGAATCCGCCCATGTTCACCGTGACCGCTTTGGTGCATCCGGGAAGTTACGGGACGGTGATGACTCCTTTCCGGAATCGCTTCACCCGATCGTCCGAACGCATCCTGTCACGCGGAAGAAAGCGTTGTTCGTGAACGAGAACTTCACGACGCGAATTGAGGGACTGAATAAGAACGAGAGCGACGCTATTCTGAAAATGCTATGTGATCACATTGCAACTCCGGAATTCCATTGCCGCTTTCGCTGGCGTGAGAAGTCGGTCGCGTTTTGGGACAATCGCTCCGCGCAACATCGCACTGTCTGGGACTATTTCCCACAAGTCCGCCATGGCTACCGGGTGACGATCGCGGGCGATAAGCCGTTTTAGAAGGCGCTCGTCATTTCCGCGAAGGCGGGAATGATGGGGAGGGGGAGAACTTGGGCTATCAAACGATTGACGTTAAACCGCTCAGTCCCGTGATCGGCGCCGAAATCAGCGGTGTCGATCTTTCGCAGCCTCTCGGTAACCAAGCATTTCAAGAAATCCACGATGTACTGATGGAGCACCTGGTCGTCTTTTTCCGCGACCAAGATCTGACACTGGATCAACATAAGGCTTTCGGACGTCACTTCGGCGAATTGCATGTCCATCCGGCGGCGCCGGGCCCGGAAGGGCACCCCGAAGTGATCAACGTGCATGCAGATGCGGATTCTAAATGGGTGGTCGGAGAGACCTGGCACAGTGATGTCACCTGCGATGACGAGCCGCCCATGGGCAGCATTTTGCAGATCCACGAGGTCCCGGATGCGGGCGGCGATACAATGTTCGCCAATATGTATCGTGCCTATGAAGCGCTGTCGGAGCCTGTCCGAAAGATGTTGGACGGGCTGAATGCCGTGCATGATTCCGAACACACGCTGAGCGTCCGTTATGGAAATCAAGGACGCTTCCGTGACCCTGATGCGCGATACCCCTCGGCGGTACACCCGGTGGTGCGCACTCATCCGGTGACGGGGCGGAAAGCGCTATATGTGAACACTTCCTACACCACTGCCATTGAAGGGCTTTCGAAGCGGGAAAGCGATGCGGTGTTGGAGATGTTGCTCCTGCACATTGCGACCCCGGAGTTCCAATGCCGTTTTCGGTGGCGACCGAAGTCGATTGCGTTTTGGGACAATCGTGCCGCGCAACATAGAGCGCTGTGGGATTACTATCCCCAGACGCGTTCCGGATATCGGGTAACCATTGCGGGCGACAAGCCGTTCTAACAGATGAGTGAGAATATGATGCTAAGCCGAACCGTTGAGCAGTTCGACGAGACTTTCGATGTGATTGTGGTGGGATACGGTTTCGGCGGCGCCGTCGCCGCGATCAACGCGCACGATTCCGGAGCCGAGGTTCTGTTGGCCGAGAAGATGCCGAACCCCGGTGGTATATCGATTTGCTCTGGAGGTGGCCTTCGCCTTCCACATGATCGAGACGCGACGCTCGAGTATCTGAAAGCCACAAATGATGGGACGACGCCGGACAATATTCTAGAAGTGTTCGTAGACGAGATGGTTCATATCGATGGCTACGTAGAGGAATTGGCCGAGGTGAACGGCGCCCGCGTTACGCGAACGGAACGACCCGGCAGTTATGCTTTTCCGGGTTTCGACAAGATGTATTTCTTGCAGATCGAAGAAATTCCCGGATTTGATCCGAAACGCGACTATGCGTACGCGAATGCGCTGAGCGGTGGACCGTTCATGTTCAAGGTACTGCAGGACAACATCGCCAAACGCGGAATTGAGACGCGTCTCGGGGTCGCGGCGCGGCGCCTGATCACGGACAAGGACGGCGCGGTCGCCGGCATCTGGCTGGACGATGGTAACGGCCCGCGCGCCGTGGGTGCGCGCAAGGGCGTCATCCTGGCCTGTGGTGGGTTTGAGCACGCGCCGGAGATGCAACGCCAATACTGGCAGATCAATCCGGTCTACTCCGCCGCGTTTGTCGGCAATACCGGGGACGGTATCCGCATGACGACGGACCTCGGCGCGGACCTCTGGCATATGTGGCATTTCCACGGGACCTATGGGTTCCGGCATCCGGATTTGCCCTTCGCCATCCGCACCAAGCGACTGCCGGATTGGGTGCCGGACGAGCGAGAGGCCGAAGCGCCGATGAGTTGGATTCTCGTCGGTGATAACGGGCGGCGCTTCATGAATGAATATGATCCTTATATGCAGGATACCGGGCATCGCGGCATGGACCGGGTCGATCCCACCCGAATGGGGCAGCCTTTCGTGCCGTGCTACATGGTCCTCGATGATGAGGGCAGGGCGCTCTACCCGTTGGGTCAAACCATGTTCAATGACGGAGCCTATGAGAATTACGAATGGAGCCGGGACAATCTGAATGAAGTGCAGAACGGGTTGTTGCGCAAAGCCGATTCTATTGAAGAGCTCGCCGAGATGATCGGTTGTCCGGTGGATGAATTATCGGCAACCGTCGAGACGTGGAATGAGAACTGCGAGAAGGGCGTCGACGAATTTGGCCGCCCGCCTAAAAGCATGGTCGCTGTTCGAAAGCCGCCGTTCTATCTGGCGGAAATTTGGCCGGTAGTTTCGAATACTCAGGGCGGCCCTGTCCATGACGAAAAGCGCCGAGTGGTGAATGCCTATGGCGAGCCCATTCCACGGCTCTATACGGCAGGTGAGCTTGGCGGCATCTGGGGCAGCCTCTATCTTTCTGGAGGGAACCTGACGGAATGTTTCGTCAGCGGACGCATCGCCGGGCGCACCGTCGCGGCGGAAGACAGCAGGCCGGGATAGAACCATGACGGAACAGCCGAAACAGAAAGTCTATAAAGGCCGCGCGGGCCGGGCGCGCAATTTGTCCAATTCGCGCGCTCAAGGCGTCTACGAGACCATTGAGGTCAAGCCCGCGACAGCAGTCATTGGAGGTATCGTCTCCGGTGTGGATATCACGCAGCCGGTCTCCGACGCGCAGATTGACGATTTGAGTCACGCCTTGGCGGATCACAACGTCTTGTTCTTTCGAGATCAACCGGAGTTGACGCCGGATCAGCAAATTGATTTTGCCAACAAGTTCGGAGAATTGCATGTCCATCCCGCTGCCCCGCATGCGGAAGGACATCCGGAATTATTTATCATTCACACGCACAAGGAATCGCAAGTGAATAACGGCGGTGGATGGCACACGGACGTTTCCTGCGACGAAACTCCGCCACTCGGCACCATGTTGCAATTGCATGTAGTGCCCGAAGTCGGCGGCGATACTTTGTTCGCCAATATGTACGCGGCTTTCGACGCCTTGTCGGATTCGATGAAGAATTTCTTGCGCACCTGCACCGCGATGCATGAGTCGGAGCATATCTACCGCGGCCGCTATTCCGACCGCGGTGTGGACGATGCGGATAAGGTTTATCCCAGCGCCGAGCATCCGATTGTTCGCACGCATCCAGTCTCCGGGCGGGAAGCCCTCTATGTTAACCGAGCTTTCACCACGAAGATCGTTGATCTAGAGAATGCTGAGAGTGATGCCCTTCTCAAGTTTCTCTTCACACATTTGGAACAAGCTCAATTCCAGGTACGGTTCCAATGGGAGGAAAACTCCATCGCATTTTGGGACAATCGGTGCACCCAACATTTGGCGCTTTGGGATTATTGGCCGGAAGAGCGCAAAGGCCACCGGGTCACCATTAAGGGCGAGCGTCCCTTCCACCGGATGAATTAAGGAGAGGCCAATGTCTGATCGACCGTTACACGAAGGAAAGCTGGACCGCGCACAAGCGCTCTCCAATGCGCGCCAAGAAGCCTCATACGAGACAATTTCCGTAACACCAATAACGCCGGTGATTGGCGTTGAAATTGAAGGCGTCGATCTGACCGAAGCGGTGCCGGAGGCGCAGATTGCCGATTTGACGCATGCGCTCGCGAACCACAATGTATTGTTCTTTCGCGATCAACCGGAATTGACGCCGGAGCAGCAGATCGCCTTCGCACGCCGGTTTGGCAAACTACACATCCATCCGGCGGCGCCCGGTGGCGCCGAACATCCAGAGCTGTTCGTCATTCACACGCACGGCGAATCCTTCGTGAATAACGGCGCCGATTGGCACACGGACGTTTCTTGTGACGAGGAACCGCCGCTAGGGACTATGCTGCAAATTCACCGCACGCCCGGCTCTGGTGGCGATACATTATTCGCCAATATGTACGCGGCGTATGACGCTTTGTCCGATAAGATGAAGGGCTTTCTCGAGGGTAAGACGGCGGTCCATGATTCCGAACGCGCCTTTCGTGGCCGCTATGTGGATAAGGGGGGCGACGATAAGGACGCGGTTTTCCCGACCAATGAGCACCCGATCGTGCGCACCCATCCGGTCTCAGGCCGACAAGCGTTGTATGTAAACGAGACCTTCACCAGCCGCATTCGCGGTATGACGGAAGAAGAAAGTGACGCGCTGTTGGAGTTTCTATTCCGCCATATGGCGCGGCCGGAATTCCAGGTCCGGTTTCACTGGGAGCCAAACTCGATAGCATTTTGGGATAACCGCTCGACGCAGCATTTGGCGATGTGGGATTACTGGCCGAATGAACGGTATGGCCACCGCGTCACGGTAAAGGGAGACCGTCCGTTCTATCGGGCGAACTAATCAAACATGTATCCAGGAAAATACGCGGCTGAGACGCCGGAGAAACCGGCTGCCGTCAACGCCGTGACCGGAGAGGTGCTGACCTATCGGCGCTTAAACGAAGACTCGATCCGCTTGGCACGGTATCTGCGCTCTGTCGGGTTGAAGCGCGGTGACGCGCTCGCGATCAATTTGGAGAACCGCCTCGAATTTTTTGTGGCGACCTGGGCAGCGCTACGCAGTGGTCTCTATTTGGTGACGGTGAACCAGTTTCTGCCGTCCCATGATGTCGCCTATATCGTCGCCGATTGCGGCGCGAAGGCTCTGATCACGTCGGAGCGTTTGTCGAAAGTAGCCGGTGAACTACTGCCACTGATCGAGCAATGCCCGCACCGCTTGATTATCGGCGGCGAGCTTGCCGGTTGGGACTCCTATGAGGCGGCTCTAGAAGGGCAATCCATCGAACCCCTCGACGATGAACGCCAAGGCGAGCATATGCCCTATAGCTCCGGGACGACGGGGAAGCCGAAAGGTATCCGGCGCGAGTTGGGCGAACGCCATATCTCTGAAGGGCCAGAGTTCTTGGAGTCATTTCTATCCTACGGCTTCGATCAAGACGCGATCTATTTGTCTCCGGCGCCGCTCTACCACGCAGCACCCTTCGCCTTTACCAACCGAACCCATGTCTTGGGTGGAACCGTGATCATGATGCCGCGCTTTGATGCGGAAGAATCTCTGCGCCTGATCGAACAGTACAAGGTGACCCATAGCCAGTGGGTACCGACCATGTTCATTCGCATGTTGAAGCTAGAAGAAGATAAACGTGCGGCCTACGACCTCTCGACCCATAAAATGGCAATCCATGCAGCGGCACCGTGCCCGATTGAGGTGAAACGCCAGATGATCGAATGGTGGGGGCCAATCCTGCAGGAATATTATGCGGCCTCTGAACGAAACGGCTCCACTCGGATTAACAGTGAAGAGTGGCTGCGAAAGCCGGGCTCCGTCGGTAAGGCGGTGATGGGCACGATCCATGTCTGCGATGATGACGGTAAGGTACTAGGGGTGGGTGAAGATGGCGTCATCTATTTCGAGCGCGAGAGTGTCGTCTTCACCTATCACAACGATCCGGAGCGCACGCGAGAGGCGCAACACCCGCATCATCCGAACTGGTCGACCATGGGCGACGTCGGGCATCTGGACGAGGATGGCTATCTTTACCTCACCGACCGCAAGACGTTCATGATCATATCGGGCGGCGTGAATATTTACCCGCAAATGATCGAGGACGCCTTGTGCTTGCACCCAATGGTCCACGACGTGGCGGTGATCGGCGTGCCGAACCCGGATTTCGGCGAAGAAGTGAAAGCCATCGTGCAGACCGCGGAGGGTGTGACCCATGATGAAGAAGTGCGCACCGAGTTGATGGATTTCGCGCGCGAACGTCTCGCTTCCTACATGATCCCGCGGTCCATCGATTTCCGCGATGAACTGCCAAGACTGCCGACCGGCAAGCTTTACAAGAAGCAACTGAGAGCGGAGTTTTGGCCGTAATCATCTAATGTCGTCTTTCCCGCGCAGGCGGAAATACAGAAGATAACCTGAGAGGAACTGGATTCCCACCTGCGTGGGAAT
>JABJCS010000740.1 GCA_018665505.1 Alphaproteobacteria bacterium | reverse complement strand
GACACGGTCCGCGAAGGCAACCCGTCATCGGCACCCCACGCCGCGCTTAATCTCAACGCCAGCAATATCCCGTTGGGACGCCTCGGCGCGCCGCAAGACATGGCCGACCTGATCCGCTTCGTCGTCGGTCCGGGCGCCAGTTACATTACCGGGCAGACCATCCATTCAAACGGCGGGGCGTTTTTGAATTTGTGAGGCGGTGCCAACCTCATCCTTCGACACGCTCAGGATGGCGGCTCTGGGCCAACCTCCATCACCCACCGTCATTCCGGGGCGCGACACGCCATCCAGAATGACGGATATGGCGTCAGTACAACATGAGCCCGCGACCATGCGCCGCCCTTTGTCCCGCGCACGCCTCGGTCTATCTCGTTCGTAACTCAATTGAACGTAACATCGAGGGAGAAATGACATGGGTGTTTTAGATGGCCGCGTGGCGATTTGCACCGGTTCGGGCCGTGGTGTCGGCGCCGAAGTCGCGAAGCTGATGGCGAAAGAAGGGGCGAGCGTAATCGTCAATGATCCGGGTGTCAGCGGCGGCGGTGAAGGCGGCGAGCGAGGACCGGCCGAAACCATCGCCAACGAGATCAAGGCCGGCGGCGGCAAGGCCGCGCCCAATTTTGGCTCCGTCGCCAGTTACGAGGACTGCCTCGGCATGGTTCAACAAGCGCGTGATGAATTCGACGACTGTCACATCGTCTTTAATCCGGCGGGCATTCTGCGCGACCGTATGTTCCACAAAATGTCGCCCGACGATTGGCAGGCGGTGATGGACGTTCACATGAATGGTCACTTCAACACCGCGCGCGCCGCCATCAATCTGTTCCGCGAGCAGGAGTACGGCCGCATCATAATGGTTGGCTCGACCTCTGGATTGCTCGGCAATGTCGGCCAAGCGAACTACGGCGCCGCCAAGCTCGGGATCGCCGGACTGTCGCGCATCGTCGCCATGGAGAACGTCAGTAAGAACGTCACCAGCAACGTGATTTGCCCCTCTGCCGACACGCGGATGACACGCTCGGTCCCGACACCGAAGGATCCGGATGCAGCACATCAGCGCGAAGAACGTCTGCGCCTGAGCCCGGCAGACGCCATCGCACCACTTTGCACCTTCTTGGGGTCGGAAGACGCAGGTCACGTAACCGGACAAATCTTCCACCAGCGTGGCGCTGAGCTGTCGCTCTATAGTCAACCGCGCCCGCTCCGCACCGTCCACAAGAACCACGGCTGGACGGTGGAAACGATTCGCGACAAAGCGATGCCCTCTTTGGTGCCGCACTTCGTCGATATCGCGAATTCCCGCAACGTCCATCCAGGACTGCCGCTGGAATAGGGTTGGATCGAACGGGTGGCGGTCTCTCTACGCCACCCGTTTTTTCATATGGATGACTTGGGTGCTGGCAAACGGCTCCCGGTGGGTTTCTTCATAACCGCGCCGTGCATAGTAGGCGGCATTGTCGCCCATCATCTCGTTCGTATAGAGCAATATTTCGTCATATCCCTGACGCGCCGCCTCGGCTTCGGCGAAAACCAATAACCGGCTACCGACCCCGCGGCCCTGCAACCGCTCGCTGACCGCTACATTCTCCAATGTCATCGCATCCGGTTCCGCGATGAGTACGAGCACCGCAAGTATCTCGCCGCCCTCCTCAACGATCCAGACCTGATGGTTTTCGATAGCGGCTATATAGTCTGCCGTCATCGGCCTTGATTCCCGCCCCATGGCCGCGACGTACTTACCGTAGACCGCCCGCACGAGGTCTCGGACCGCATCCGCGTCCGCCTCGGTGGCGCGGCGAAACACCCAATCCTTATCTTCGAACATACCGCCCTTTCATTCCGCGAGGCCCCAATTGAGGTCCACCGTTTCTGGGATATACTCCAAACATTGCAGACAAAAGGGGGGAAACGCCATGTCCGATAATGTGCATTGGCTGCTAGAGATTTCGATCAAGCCTGGACAGCTCGACACGTTCAAATCGGTGATGGCGGAGATGGTCGCCGCAACCAATGCGAACGAACCGGACACTCTGATCTATGAATGGTTCATCAGCGAAGACCAACAAACCTGCCATATCTATGAGCGATACGTGGATTCGGCGGCGACCATGATCCACCTCGCGACCTTCGGCGAGAAATTCGCGGAACGGATTTTAGCGACGGTCGAGCCGACCCGGTTTGTGGTCTACGGCAATCCGGACGAGACCGTGCGCGGCGCGCTTGCGGGGTTCGGAGCGGTTCACATGGAAGAGATTGGCGGCTTTGCACGCTGAGTCGTATCGCAGGTCGGAATCATAGCAGCGAGCGCACGATGATATAAGCGCCGAGCACGCCGACGCTGATAAAGAAGACTTGCCGGAAGCGTTCCTCGGATAGCCGTTTCCGCACCTTCTGGCCGATATACATACCGGCGAAGGCAGGGATCAAACCGACCATCGAAAGCAAACCTAAATCCGCCGTCAGCAGTCCGCGCCCCGACATCGACCCGGCGAGGGCCACTGTCGACACCGTGAACAGTACGCCCATCGCCTGGATAAATACATCGCGCGGAAAACCCAGGGCCTGCAGATAAAGCACACCGGGCACCACGAAAGAGCCTGTCAGACCCGTCAGGCCGCCATTGATCGCACCGACTAAGGGCGAGAGCCAGCGCTCCTTGTCGGGCGGCGCTTGGACCTGCGGGCGGGTCAGGCTCAAACCGCTGTATAGACAGAGCGACATCCCTAACACCGCCGACAGGATCGCGGTATCCGCCCCGGCCAGTAGAGCCGAAGACAGCCAAATGGTAATACACGCGACAACCATCAGCAGCCACAAGCGGCGCATGATTTGCGCCAACTCGCAACCAACCAGCCCCTGCACCAGATTGGTCGCGAAGGACGGCACCAGCATCAGGGCGATGGCCGCCTTCAGGCCGAAGACGGCGGTCAACAATCCGAGCGATACCGTCGGCAGGCCAAGACCGACCACTCCTTTGACGAACCCGGCCAGAAGCAACACGGCGACGACAACGGCGATACTTTCAGGAGACCACAAAGATGACTCGAACATGAAGTGACTATAACCGGCGGCGATATAGATTGGTACGGTAACCACCGAATTATGGACAAGTAATCATGCAAATCGGCACTTCCGTCCCGCTTCCCGCTTATACGTTCGACCCGGCCGTGATCGCCAAGAAGGCCGAGGACCTCGGCTTCGATTCGATCTGGTACGCGGAACACCCGGCGGTGCCAGTCGAAAGTGACAGTCCGTTCCCGGCGACCGGCGGCGAAATCCCGTGGACCTACTCGCATTTCACCGACCCCTATATCGCGCTCGCCCGAGCCTCCGCGGTGACCAGTACGATCAAGCTCGCGACCGGCATCACCTTGCTGCCAGAGCGCAATCCGTTGATGTTGGCAAAGGAGATTTCCGTTCTCGATCTGCATAGCGGCGGACGTTTCATGTTCGGCATCGGCACCGGCTGGCTGAAGGAAGAGACCGAATTGATGGGCGGTAATTTCGCCCGGCGTTGGACGCAAACCCGCGAAGCCCTCGACGTCATGAAAGGCTGCTGGACCCAGGAGATTTCGGAGTATCACGGCGAATTCTTCGATTTCCCGCCGATCCGGTCCTTCCCGAAACCGATGCAGAAACCCTATCCGCCGATCCTCGTCGGTGGCATGGCGCCAAAAGTGTTGGAGCGAATCGTGGCCAATGCGGACGGCTGGTTGCCGAACCGCATCACACCACAGGAGCTGGAAGTAAAACGGCGCGAGCTGGACGATCTGGCGACAGCCGCCGGACGCGACCCTAAATCCATCGGCATCACGATCTATGGACAAGCCATCGACAAGCAACTGATCCAGGACCTGCACAATGCCGGCGCCGAGCGGGTCATCATCCGCCCGGACTGGGTCGAGAGCGACGCCGAGATGGCCGAGCAATTGGAGCGCGCGGCGGAAGTGGTGCTTTAACGCACGGTCGCGGAATGCCGTTCGCGCCACCGCTCAACCATCGTGGTTCGACAAGCTCACCATGACGGACGGGAGACAGAGCACCAACACACAGAACGCGTCATCCTGAGCTTGTCGAAGGATGGGCCTCCCAATTCGTGACAAGACCCAACGGATTTGGCCCTGCTCATATTCGCGGTTTGGTCCTTTCCGCCGGTCGGGACCGTCGCTACTGTCCGCCACAATTTGAACATTTCATGCAAGGACACGAGCGATGACTTGGCTGCAACCCGTCACCCTTGAAGGGAAAACCGCTACTCTTGCGCCGCTGGCGATGGCGCATCACGACGATCTGGTCGAAGCCACCAAGGACGGCGAGCTGTGGAACCTCTGGTACACGTCGGTCCCAACCGCGGAAAAGGTTGGTGACGAAATCGAGCGTCGCCGGGGGCTTCAGGAAACAGGCTCAATGCTGCCCTTCACCATCATCGAGAACGCGACCGGCCAAGCGGTTGGCATGACGACCTATATGAATATCGACGCGGCCGCGAAACGAGTGGAGATCGGCTCGACCTGGTACCGCAAGCGGGTTCAACGTGGGCCCATGAACACGGAATGCAAGCGACTGCTCCTGCAGCACGCCTTCGAGACACTGGACTGTATCGCCGTCGAATTCCGCACACACCGTTTCAACACGCAGAGCCAACGCGCGATCGAACGCCTGGGAGCGAAACTCGACGGGGTACTGCGAAACCATCAGGTGATGGCCGACGGATCGATCCGGGATACCTGCGCCTACAGCATCATCAACAGTGAATGGCAGGCGGTGAAGACGCATCTAACCTACCAGCTGAACCGGCCCAGGTAGTTTTTCTGTTTTCCGGACGTGGGGCGGTCTAGGTTAGGTCCCGGTGGCCCGGAATTCCGGGTGCGCTGGACCCCGGGTCTTCGCCCGGGGAACGTCGATGTTGGCGCCCACGATTGTAACCATATTTCATCAGCTGTTTCCCGGACGCGTGAGCGATCCGGGACCCAATTTGCTCGACTGTTTTGAATTCGAACCGTGTCTCGACCCTTCGGTCCGCGGAACGAGAACTCAGGCTGTCCTCAGAATTAAATTTCCGAAGCGGTCGACTGTGGCGCTCTGGTCGGGATTGACGAGCGTCGTCGAGTCCAATTGCACGATGAGGGCCGGCCCTTCGAACGTCACGCCGGCCGCAAGTTTCTCACGGTCGTAAATTGGGACCGATAGCGGACCTTCTTCGAAATAAACGGTCGTCCGGTCGATCTCCGCTTCCACGAGCGATCCACCGGACAGCAATTCCGTCAGACGCGGCTGCAACAAGGTGCCCACCGCCGAGACGTGTAATGTGACGATCTCGATCGGCGTGTCGCGCTGTGCGAAAGTGTAGAGCTGTTCGTGTAAATCGTGAAATCCTTCGAGCGCCCGCGCCGTCGTCTCCGGCGTCACCGCATCGCCGGGCCATTCGACGTCCAACTCGAAACCTTGATGCTTATAACGAAGGCTGGCCTTGCGCGTGATCTGGCGTGCCGATGCGGGCACGTTCTCGCGCTCAAACCACGCCTCAGCTTCACCCTCGAGCTGCGCGAAAGCATTCGCCATCAGCGCGTAATCGAAGTCGGGCGGTGCTTGATAACAGGTCTGTGCATAATCGGCGCGCAGCTGTGAGACCAGCAATCCCATAGCCGACAACACACCGGGACTAGGCGGTACGATCACTGTCTTGGCGCCTAACAGCTTCGCCAAGGATCCACCGTGCAAGGGTCCGGCACCACCGAAGGGAATCAGCGCGAATTCGCGGGGATCGTGCCCGCGCTCGACCGAGATCACTCGGATCGCGCCCACCATATCGTTATCCGCTATGGAAAGAATCCCGCGCGCCGCTGCCTCCACGGTGAGGCTGAGCGGACCGGCCACATGAGTTTGGATGACCCGGCACGCCGCATTGATATCCAGCGCCATACCGCCCGCCAATAAATAGGGCGGCAGATGTCCCAGCACGAAATGCGCGTCGGTGATCGTTGCCTGCTCACCACCCTTGCCGTAACACGCTGGGCCCGGATCGGCCCCAGCACTGGCGGGACCAACGGTGAGGGCGCCCGTTTTGGAGACGCTGGCGATCGACCCACCGCCGGTGCCAACCGTATTGATATCGAGCATCGGGAAAGCGAGTGGCCAATCGCCGATCTTGCCCTTTCCCGTCAGACTGCAGACACCATCCTTGATCAGGCAGATGTCCGCCGAGGTGCCGCCGATATCGACGCCGATGACATCCTTGTATCCGGCGGCCTCGCCGATAAACCCGGCCCCCACAACACCCGCCGCCGGGCCCGAGAGCGCCGTATGCGCGGGCACCCGCTCGACTTCCTTGGCGCCG
>JABJCS010000739.1 GCA_018665505.1 Alphaproteobacteria bacterium | reverse complement strand
ATTTGAAGCAGGCCCTCGGCGCGGATATTTGCGCGGTGGAAGCGTTTGAATGCCCGACCTTGTTGATGAACGGTTATGGCGAGCACAATATCCAAGGTATCGGCGACAAGCATGTGCCCTTCATCCACAACGCGTTGAATACCGATTATGTCATTGCCGTCTCGGATAAGGCGTCGGATGCATTGAACTTGCTGTTCAACACGACGGTCGGGCGCGGATATCTCGCTTCCCGCACGGGATTGGGACAGGAAACATTGGGTGGGCTCGCCGATCTCGGACTCTCATCTATCCCCAATGTTCTGGCCGCGATCAAATACGCCAAGTATCAGGGCCTCGGCACCAATGACGCGGTGCTCACGGTGGCGACCGACGGCTCGGAGATGTATGGCACTGAACTCGACAAAGAATCCCGCGCCACGTTCGGTGGTAACTTCGATGGTCTCGCGGCGGCGGAAGTTTTCGGGCGTTATCTGTTGGGTGCGACCACGGATCATATGAAGGAAATGACGCGGCCCGACCGCGAAGGTATTTTCAATCTTGGTTACTATACCTGGGTCGAGCAACAGGGCGTCTCGCTGGCTGATTTCGACGCGCGTCGTGATCCGAATTTCTGGGATGACATGATGGACATGGTGCCGATCTGGGACGGATTGATTGACGATTTCAACTCGGAGGCGGGGGTATAAAGATGGAAGTGAACAAGCCGGAAGTAGTCGCGGAGGTTCGCGAGCTGTTCGAGCGTTACGAACAAGCGCTGATCGACAAGGACGTGGATGTGCTCGACGCCACGTTTTGGAACAGCCCGTATACGATCCGTCTGTCTTTTGACGAACACGGCTACGGATTCGATGAAATCCACGCCCACCGCGTGCGCCGCCCACCGGGGCCGGGCACCAAGGAGAAGCGTCGCCGCCTGGAAATACTCACCCTTGGCAACGATATGGCGACCGTGAATTTGGAGTTCAAAATGCGCGGGCAGGACAAGATTGGCCGCCAAAGTCAGACCTGGGCGCGCTTTCCGGATGTCGGCTGGAAGGTCGTCTCCGCCCATGTCTCGACGATGGATTAGATCAATTCACACCTCGGATTTCGTCAGACGGAACGTGTGATCCCACCGTCCACGCGAATATTCTGGCCGGTAATATAGCCGGCCCCTTCCGACGCCAGGAATGCGATCGTCGCCGATATCTCATCGGTCTTGCCGTAGCGTTCCATCGGAATGCGGTCTTTGAATTCCGCTTTCTCGGGCAAGCTGTCGATGAATCCCGGCAGCACATTGTTCATCCGGATGTTCTCCGGGGCGTATTTATCCGAGTAAAGCTTGGTATAAGCCGCCAACCCGGCACGAAAGACACCGGAAGTCGGAAAGACCGGGTCCGGCTCAAATGCAGCGAAGGTGGAGATATTGATAATGGATCCGGATTTCTGCGCCTGCATGATTGGCGTGACCAACCGTGTCGGGCGCACCGCGTTCAGGAAATAGACATCCATCCCGGTGTGCCAGTCTTCGTCGGTCAACTCGAGGATTGGCGCGCGTGGTCCGTGTCCGGCGCTATTGACGAGGACATCCACGCGACCCCAGCGCGTCATGGTCTCGTCCACTAGACGTTGTAGGTCATCGCTCGATTGATTGGAGCCGGTTATGCCCAGGCCACCAAGTTTCTTGGCCAATGCCTCGCCTTTACCCGATGAGGACAAAATAGCGACATTGAAACCGTCCGCCGCCAATCGTTGAGCAGCACCCGCACCCATGCCGCTGCCGCCAGCTGTAATTATCGCTACTTCTTCCGTCGTCATCATAAATCCTATCGGAGATCGTTGGATGAATCCGCTATTCCAGTCAGATTAACTATCGGCTGCAGTATGACAAACTGCTTCTATCCGGTTTCCGGCGGGATCAGTGAGAAACGCGGCATAGTAAGACGGATGATAATTGAGGCGGAGGCCCGGCGCCCCGTCGTCGCTTCCGCCATGGCCGATACCGGTGTGCCAAAACGCATCCACGGCGGCACGGCTCTCTGCTTTGAAACACCAATGTCGCCTGAAGGCGGGTTCGGGCGGGTCGCCGCGTAGGATGGATATATAGCTGCGGCCTGGATGATCGGCGTCAGCTCGCTCACCGTATCCCAATTGCGCTTTCGAGCGTTTCACCTTTGGAATATCCAACGCCGCCATGACGGCGTCATAAAAGACCTCGGCGGTTTCGATATCGTCGACGGTTATGGATACGTGATCGAGCATGACGACAAGCCTGCCAAAGTCATCTCCAGCGCGCAATGGCGCGCGGTGGTGTCATTCGGTGTTGGGCGCCTCTTTGCCTGCACCGGCGCAATAGGCGGTCAGATACAGGCCAGCGGAGACGGCCGGGCCGATGCCGATGGCAAACATAACGGTTCCGACGCCGACCGTGCCGCCCAGCATCCAGCCGTAGGCGATCGCGGCGACTTCGATAGAAGCCCGCACCCAGGCAATGGGAAACCCGGTGAGGCTTTGCAATCCGGTCATCAGGCCATCGCGCGGTCCGGCGCCTAAATTGGCCACGAGATAGATACCGCTGCCGAGCCCAACGATAAGCGTGCCGAGACAGACTTCCAGAACGCGTGCCCAATAGCTCTCTGGTGCTGGAATAT
>JABJCS010000738.1 GCA_018665505.1 Alphaproteobacteria bacterium | reverse complement strand
CCATGTGGAAATGCCAAGCCACAACCAAGCTTCGCGCCAGCCAACCAAATCGATGAGCCACTTGGCGACCGTGGGATGTACCGCCATCGAGATCGCAAAACCGAGCGCCATTAACCCCAGCGCAAATCCGCGCCGCAGACTAAACCATTGCGAAACCATGTTGGAGGAACCCAGCATCAGCGACCCCTGTCCTAGGAACCGCAATGCGGCGAACCCCAGTGCGAGCCAGATCATGCCTCCGGCAAGACCAAACGCGGCGCAACCGGCACCAAATACCAGCGCCACGACCGCCAACATACGGCGCGCGCCCACACGATCCAGAAACCGGCCCATCAACGGCAGGCAAAAGGCCGCCACAAGCGTCGCCAGACCATACGCTGACGCCATTGCCGTTTGGGAGAGGCCGAGTTCAGCCGCAATGGGGCCGATAAAGACGCTGAAGGTGTGGGACTGCGCGGGTCCGCTCGCGAAGATTCCGAGCATGGCGACCCAAACGATCACCCAGCCGTAAAACATCCGCTGGCTGACCCGCCGTACCAGCGAGGCTCTAAAGGGACTTTCGGACATAAGGCCTCAGGAGAAACTACGAATCCGGATAGCAGACGGCGGAAGCAGTCTGATAGGCGGGGCGAGCAATGATGCTCTCTCTATAGGAAATCAAGCTATCCGGCACCGGACGGCCGTAGCGGATGGCCCAGGTCACGCAAGATGTCAGCATGATGTCGGCGACGCTGAAAAACGACCCCAAGATAAACTTCCTCCCGTCACTGAGCTTCTGCTCGGGCACCTTGATCTGACGGGCGAAATATTCCGCGGCACATTCCACCGCAACTGGCGCTTCGCCATAAATTTCCGGCAAGTCGCCGTGACGACGAATAACGTAGAGGCTAGTCGCGTCCAATTCCATGGCGACGAAATAGCACCATTCGTCACAATGGGCACGGTCCGCCGGATCGCTGGGGATAAGCTGCCGGTCGACCTCTCCATAAGTTCGACCGAGATAATTTATAATGGCAGCACTTTCGAAAAGCGTCAGATCGCCGTCCTGGAAGACGGGAATCTTCTTACGCGGACTGATTGCCTGGAACTCCGGTGTATCCATCGCCGGCGTCCGAGTGCGAACCGACTTGGTTTCATAATCGAGCCCCAGTTCGTGCAGCGCCCAATGGACGCGAAAGGCACGGGCCGACCCGATGCCCCAAATGATGCGTTGGTTCATGCGGCGCGACCATTCCGCAAGACGCCGCCAGGTAAGTTGCCTTCGGGCGATATCGCGTCGGCGCCGTTCTCACGCAAGACGGTGCCATTGACGACAACCGCCCGCATGCCGCGCTCCTTCGAGATCAACCGATCGGCACCACCCGGAAAATCGTAGACACGCTCCAAGCCACCGGCACCCACCGTCTCGGGATCGAAGACAGCAATATCCGCTGGGCGGCCTTCGGCCAACAGGCCGCGGTCCGTGATACCGGCGACCTCCGCCGGTCGCGAGGTCAGCATCCGGACGGCTTCTTCGATTGTGAAGGTTTGTTTTTCACGAACCCAACGACCGAGGAAATATGTCGGCTGGCACGCATCACAGAGTTGGCTTGCATGAGCCCCCGCATCGGAGAGACCAATCACCGTCGCCCCACTCTTCAGCAGTGGCTCCACCTCGTCTTCGTTGTGGTTGGCGACCGGCATCCGGAAGCGCGTCTCGAGATCAGTTTCCAGCGCCAAATCCAATAATAGATCGGTTGGTGTCATGCCTCTTTCTCGGGCGACATCGGCCAAGACTTTCTCGTCGAGTCCTCCATTCTTTTTATGCTGCGAGATGACAGTCTTATCGAACGCTCCCTTGAACTCCTTGCGCGCACCATCGATCCGCGCTCGAAACGCCTCACGAAATTCCGGATCCGCGTAAATCTTCTTCTTGCCTTCCGCGTCCGCGGCCGCAGCCGGCTTCATGACGGAGAACGGCTCGAAGAGGAAGGGTGCCGCCATCTGATATTCGAAATTGAGTGGGCGCGGCGTTACCTGTGGGAAGACGCGGTGCCCCTCGGCCACAATGGCTTCGGATTTCGCCAATTGTTCTTCGTGATCGCCTTTGCCCAATGCTAATCCCGCGAGCAACGCCGTCCAGGTCACCGTGCAACCACTCGTGCGCGCCAAGTCGGGATACTCGTCAATGAAAAGGTCCTTACCCGCCGTCGCGGCGATCAGACCGCCACCGCTTTCACCGACGGCCTTAGCCAGGCGAAATATCTCTTCGATCTCGCAGGCACGGCTCGGCACCGGGCGACCTTCATAGCCGACATGCGTCCCGGCACGCGACGTGGCGAAACCAAGCGCTCCATCCTTCATGCCTTGCTTCACGATCGCCCGCATTTCCTCGATCTCATCGTCGGTCGCGGCGCGTTCCGTGGCTGCCTCGCCCATGACGTACATGCGCAGCGGCGTGTGACCGAGGAGCACCGCCATGTTGATCGCGGAGCCCCGCGCTTCAATCACGTCCAGGTACTCTCCGAAAGTCTCGAAGGGCCAATCCTCGCCTAATCCAGCCTGGAGAGCGGGCACACTCATCCCTTCAACTTTCTCCAACGTCCGTATGATCATATCGCGATGGGCCGCGCGGGTCGGGGCCACACCGAAACCGCAATTTCCGAGCACCGTCGTCGTCACACCATGCCAAGGAGAAATCGACATCATGCGGTCCCAGATGATCTGAGCGTCGTAATGGGTATGGATATCGACAAATCCCGGCGATACCACGGCGCCTTCCGCATCGATAGTACGCTCCGCACTATCCGGCGCATCGCCGAGCGCCACGATACGCCCATCAGAAATGCCGACATCACCTCGATATCCCGCACTACCGCTGCCATCGACAATCGTACCGCCGACAATCTTCAGATCATAAGTCATATCGCACTCTCCGCTTGAGCGGTTATTGGATATTCAAACCATATAGCTCGGACACGTTATCATGGAGAATTCGATCACATTCCCATTCGCTCATGTCGGCCGTATGTTCGGCCAACAGCGCCTGACTGTTCGGCCATGTGGCGTCGCTATGGGGGAAATCATTCGCCCACATGAGGCGCTCCACATTCATAAAGTCGCGTAACTGGAACGCCGTCCAGTCGTCTTGGAACGTCATATAGACGTTCTCTTTGAAATACTCGCTCGGGAGACGGTCCAGCTCGTCGCATTTCATCCAATATCGGTGATACTTGTATGCGTGGTCCATTCGATACATGAAATGCGGTGCCCAACCGGCATCAGCTTCGACACAAACGAGTTTCAATTTCGGATGCCGCTCGAATACACCACCGAATATAAACGTGCCTATAATATCTTGGTTCCCTCGGATTATGGACTGAAATCCATTAATCTTCGGGCCACGATAGGTTCGCATTTCGTCTTTTCCCGAAGTCAGGATGTGGAAACAAATTGGCATTCCCATATCAACAACCGCCTCGAAAAACGGATCGTAATCGGGATGATGGTAATCCTCATGCCCAGGCTGACCGACGAGCATTACCCCCTTAAAGCCCATCTCTTTGGCCCGGCGAACTTCCTCAATACCGGAGGCAGGCGTTTCCATGGTAATCTGCGGCATCCCGAATAATCGGTTTGGTAGCCCTTCACAGAATTCCAGCAGCCAGCGGTTATACGCATCAAAGCAAGCGCGTTTATATCCAAAGTCCGGGTGATTGCTAAGCATCATGCCGACCGACGGATAAATTATTTCCGCCGCCACGCCGTCGCGGTCCTGATCGGCCGCCCGTGCTTTCGGATCCCATCCGCCACGGTGCAATTCATTAAACACAGCACCTTTGGTACTCAGTTCCGATGGCGCTTTTCCGGCAGCCGCGACGAGACTCAAGGGAATCGCGATATCGATACCATCGATGACATAGATTTCGCCGCGCTTCGGGTCGTCGACCACGTGTGGCGCGATGTCCTTATATTTCGCGTCGATATAATCAATGTAACAGTTGGGCGGCTCGGTGATGTGAGAATCCGCGGAAATCGGGCGCTTGGCCATGGTGTTTTTGCTCCCCTGTGAGAGTTTTGGCGTGTCAGAGCAGGAATTTAGAGCGGTTGCCCCAGAAGTCCGGCCCCATACCTATCTTTGGGAAGAGAAATTTTAGAGGACCTGAAAATGCGGTTAAAAGATCGTGTCGCCATCGTCACTGGGGGTGGTAGCGGATTGGGCGCGGGAATCGCCAAAAGGTTCGCAGAAGAAGGTGCCAGTCTGGTCCTCGCAGATATCAACGGCGACAACGCGGAGACGGTTGCCGAGGAAATTCGCAAGGGTCAAACGAAGGCTATTGCGCATCAATTGGACGTCACGGATTACGACGCGGCAGGCGCGCTTGTCGCGCGCACGGTCGAAGAATTCGGCACCGTCGACATCCTAGTAAACAGCGCCGGCACCAGTAAGCATATGACTTTCCTGGATGCGGAACCGAGCGAATTCAAACAAATCATGGCGGTTAATCTGGAAGGCACCATGTATTGCGGCCAACATGCGGGCCGGGTCATGGTCGACAAAGGTTATGGCCGGATCGTCAATATCGCATCGATTTCAGGCGAACGCGCGGGAGTCGGGCGGACCGGCTACGGTGTTTCCAAGTTCGCGGTGATCGGATTGACCAAACAAATGGCGCTGGAACTCGGATCCCAAGGTGTCACCGTCAACGCTGTCGGCCCGGGGCCCGTGGATACACCGCTCACCGCGGTTGCCCACTCTGATGCCACTCGGCAGGCGTATCTGGATCTCATCCCTCTAGGCCGCTATGGCAAGGTCGAGGAGATGGCGGATGCGGCAACCTATCTTGCCGGCGAGCAGGCTGCTTACGTAAATGGACACATACTGTTCGTCGACGGCGGCTTCGTTTCTGTCGGCATCCAAAAAGAATAGCGATTGCCAGCATCATCAAAAGGCTCCATCGCCTGGACGGAGCCTTCCCTGTGTGGGCTTTTCTCAAGCCTCCCGATCAAAGACCGGGTGTGTTTTTGATAGCTCGAATATTTAGCCCGTACTGTCCGTTGGAGCCATTTTTGTAGCCTCCTTTCGGGAATTCAGGATCGAGATTTTTGGCGCCTCTTCTCTAACCCAACGGAACAATGATAACCAAAATTGGAATCATTTTCTATCTAGTATGTTGAGCGTAAGACATGGTGCGATGGAGGTTTGACCTCGCCTCCTCCATGAATAAATTTCCTCAACCACTAAGCCTCGTTCAACACCTTCCATATCCGCTCCGACGTTGCGGGCATATCGATATGATCGATGCCCTTCTCACGGTTCAGCGCGTCGACAATGGCGTTCATCACCGCCGGCAGTGCGCCGGTGGTCCCCGCCTCACCGCAGCCTTTCGCACCGAGTGGATTGGTCGTTGCGGGGACCGGATGTGAACCGAATTCGAAATGCGGGACATTATCCGCGCGCGGCATTGTATAATCCATGTAGGAACCAGCGATAAGCTGACCCGCGTCGTCATAGACTGTATTCTCCATCAGCGCTTGCCCCATACCTTGAACCACGCCGCCGTGAACTTGTCCTTCAACCAGCATCGGATTGATTAAAGTGCCGAAATCATCCACCACCGAATAACGGACGACTTCGACTTCACCGGTATCTGGTTCGATTTCTATTTCCGCTACATGGCAGCCGTTCGGAAAGGCCGACGGCGGCGTTTCTTCCTTTAGCAGGGCGTCCAACCCTTGCGGCAAATCTTCCGGAAGCGTCCCTTTCGATTTCATCGATCGCACTTCTTCAGACAACGACATGATGTCAATCGAGCGATCGGTTCCAGCAATCCGGAAAGTTCCTTTCTCGAACTCGATATCCGCCTCCGATGCTTCCAAGACATGCGCCGAGAGCTTGCGGCCATTCTCGATCACCATCTCCGAGGCGTGCACCAGTAAAGTTCCCGCCGCGATGACTGTTTTCGAGCCTCCGGTCCCTCCACCCGCGATCAGTTGATCGCTATCCCCTTGAATGAGGTCCAAGCGATCGAAAGGAATGCCGGTTGCCGTGTGGACTATCTGCGCAAACGTGGAATGGTGGCCTTGGCCGTAATTGAGCGACCCGGATACCATTGTCACGGACCCGTCGTCGTTGAAGCGAAGTTCTCCCATCTCGGTTGCTTGCGGTCCGGTCACCTCGAGATAGGCAGCCAGACCCAAGCCTCTAATCTTTCCCCGTGCTTCGGACTCCGCTCGTCGGATGTCAAAACCATCCCAATCGGCAGCCTTTAATCCAGATTCGAAAACGGCCGGAAAATCGCCGGAATCATAAGTCAGCTCAGAGACCGCATCGAAGGGAATTTCCGCCGGCGTAATCATATTGCGGCGACGAATCTCACGCCGGTCGAGCCCCAACTCGCGGGCCGCGGTATCCATCATGCGCTCGACATAATAGGCACCTTCCGGACGACCCGCCCCCCGATAAGCGCCAATCGGCGTCGTGTTCGTGAACCGCGCGAAAGTATGCGCATGGAACTTTGTAATGCGATAGACACCCGGGAAATTTCGCGCGACGTTTCGCGTGTGCATCGACGGGCCAACGCCCGTGAGATAGGCCCCCACATTGCACTGCACTTCAACCCGGCCAGCCAAAATATGACCCTCCGCATCGAACGCCAGCGTAGCCTCGGCCCAACTGTCGCGGCCATGCTGATCGGACACCATGCTGCCGCTGCGGTCGTCGCACCACTTGACCGGCCGGCCGAGTTCCTTCGCCGCCAAGAACAATGGTGGGTATTCCGGATAGGGCGCTCCCTTCATGCCGAACGATCCGCCGACATCATTGGTGAAGACATGCATCTTCTCGCGTTCCACACCCATGACATTGGCAAGACCACTGGTCAGCCCAAACACCCCTTGGCTCGGTGCATGCAAAGTGTAGCGGTCTGTCGCCGGATTGAATTCGGCAATCGCCGCGCGCGGCTCCATCGCGGAGACATGAACTCGGTTGTTGCGCAGGCGCAATTTCGTCACGTGGTGTGCAGCCGCGATCGCCGCCTCCACCGCCGGGCAATCGCCATATTCCCAATCAAGACAGGTGTTCTTCGCAGCTTCATCGTGCAGCAAAGGCGCACTCTCTTCGGCGGCGGTGACACAATCGGTCACGCTCCCCAATTCCTCGACGTCAAGCTCGATCAGTTCCGAGGCATCTCGCGCTTGGCTTAATGTCTCGGCAACCACCATGGCCACGGCTTCGCCCATAAAGCGAATTCGATCGACAGCCAACGACGGGCGCGGCGGTTTGATCATCGGCGAGCCGTCCCGGTTTTTAACCGGCAAGGCGCAAGGAAGCGGTTTTACGCCTGCGCTTTCCAATTCAGCGGCCGTCATAATGGTCAGGATACCGGGCGCGTTTTTGGCCGCACTTACATCGAGACACGTGATTTTCGCGTGCGCATACGGCGACCGGAAGACATAGGCATAAGCCTGCCCATCCATATTTATATCATCGGTAAACTTGCCCAGCCCCTGCAATAAACGGGGGTCTTCCGCGCGTGTGACGGATTGGCCGATAGCATATTTTTCAAACGAATCATCTAAAGCTGCAGACAAATCTTGTGCTCCTTGAGGGCAAGTGCCGATTCTTAGCGCTGAGTTTCACGAATTAGTCAATGACATACGATTTGCCACAGCTACATTCCAACTCCATTTAATTTACACCTCCTTTATCAAGAGCTGTAGGATATGGCCATGGCTAGCAAACTCACACCGCAACAAATCGAAACCTACCGTCGGGAAGGCTATTGTTTCCCCGTCGATGGTATCAGCCGCGAGCATGCGGCGGCGGCGCGCGCTGATTTAGAAGCGTACGAGGTGAAGTTAGGCGCTCCATTAACGGCGGCCGGCCGCGAGGAACGCTACAAATTGCATGTCCGCTTGCCTTGGGCTTGCGACATCGCTCGCCATCCTGCCATTCTCGACGCAGTCGAAGATATCATCGGTCCCGATATCCTGGTTTGGACGAGTACGTTCTTCATAAAAGAGCCAGAAACATCAGCGATTACGATGTGGCATCAAGACGCCACTTATTTTGGATTGCGGCCGCATGACCACATCACTGCTTGGGTCGCGCTCAGCGATGCATCAGCATCATCTGGTTGCATGGAATTCGTGCCCGAAGACGGAGCCGCCCGGCTCTATCAGCACAAAGCCAACGCCGACCCGAACAGTATCAATGGCGGAGGACAAACCATTTCGGAACGGTTCGACAAAGGACACACCGTGCGCGGTCGACTGAAAATGGGTGAATTCTCATTGCATCACACGCTCTGCATTCACAGCTCACCTCCGAACGCTTCAAAAGACCGTCGGATCGGATACGGGATCAGCTACGTACCGGCGGCCGTTTGTCATATCGGCACCACGCCACAGCGCGCGATGTTGGTGCGCGGCGAGGACCGGTATGGTAACTTCGTCCATGAACCATTTCCCATCGGCGACGATGAGCGGGATGCGCTCGAACTCGCAAAAAGCCGGTCTAGTTACAATTTCGGCTATGCTGAACAAATTGAATGGCATGCTCAGGGTCGGTGGGACAACTAGAGCATTTTCAGTCCAATATTGGTTAGCGCCGCACGGGCACGATCGCCGCGGTCATCCTCTTCCATGGGACAAACGAAGTATATCCGCCCCCTTTCGAGAATTTGCTGTTCGTCATAGTTTGATTGGTTGCATAGAAACATAACCCTTCCAGCAACGCCAGCATTTGTCTTGCGGTCTCGGATGGTTTCAGAGTGCCAGCCCCAACAGCTCCGATAAAGCGATCGACTTCCGCGACCACGCTCCTATCGTCGGCTCTACTCATTGAAATTCCCTCTATACGCCGACCACCTGCATTCTGCGGAGCGGACTTATCATAGAGTCGCAGTCGAGGCACAATGCCCTGCAATCGGATGTGACTATCGCCACATCCAATTAAGGCATTTTTTGGTTATATTTCGAATATAAAGCAAACCAGCACTATTTATGGCCGGGATTAGCCTCCTTGAATTTATCAATCTGATCGGCGGAGGCTTCCATTTGGTGCTTCGCCTTCCAATCGCTATAGGGCATGCCATAGACGATTTCGCGCGCCTCTTCATACTCAAGTTCGAGGCCCTTTTCTTTCGCGGCGGCCGTATACCATTTCGACAGGCAATTGCGGCAGAACCCCGAAAGATTCATCAAATCGATATTCTGAACATCGGTCCGGTCGCGCAAATGCGCCACCAAGGTGCGGAACGCCGCAGCCTCAAGCTCGGTCTGTGTCTTCTCGTCGATTTCCTTGGCCATCTTCATCCCCTATGTTCGGAAAGAGCCTCCGCAAATATTTGGGCATCGATATGGCAATTGGCAATGCTAGTATCCCTTCAACATATGATTTCTGTGCTCTTACCAATTTACCGAGGCTGGAGAAATGACTGCAGTCGCACCAAATTCTATAACTGGGCCATCCATCTGGTCGGCAGAAGAAATGAGCCACACAGACGATTGGATCGTGCATTTATCAGCGGAAGGCGTGACCGAAATCAAAGACGCTCTTGATGTAGTGAAGCGCAACCAAAAAACGGGATATGCGATTGAGCAAACAGATTTTCCGCTGCCGCATTTGTCTCGCAGCATCGATTCTTGGACCGATGAAATAGAAAATGGCCGCGGCTTTTTAGTCGTTCGCGGATTTCCGGTCGAAATGTCTGGTGAAGCTTCTCTTTACGACGCCTACTGGGGGCTCGGCCGATATTTGGGAGAAGCGATCATACAAAATTATGAAGGCCGCCGCATTAACGAGGTCCAGAGCCGAGGTCATAGTTATGACGCGGTCAATATTCGTGCCTACGCCACGTCGTCGCATTTGGGGTTTCACAACGACCCTAGCGACCTGACATGTCTGCTCTGCGTCCGTCAGGCAAAATCCGGCGGCCTAAGCCGAATTGCCAGCGCTGCCGCGATTTACAACGATATCTTTGTAAATCATCCGGAATTCCTCGCCCCACTTTGTAGAGGCTTCCACCACGACGTGCGCGGAGAAGGTCCGACCGGAAAGTTTGACGAGGTCACGGATATTGCAATTCCGGTCTTCAGCTATTTCGCGGGAAAGCTGAGCTGTTGTCTCAACTCCAAGGCCATCGCCACGGCGCAGGAAAAAATAGGAGGAACATTATCATCATTGGAGAGAGAAGCCCTCGCCTATATCGAAGAGCGGGCAATGGCGCCGGATATTCGGTTCGAATTCATGCTAGAGCCGGGCGATATTCTGATGATGAATAACTATACGGTTTTGCACGCCCGGACCGCCTTCGAAGATTGGGAGACACCAGAACGCCAACGATTGCTTCTCAGATTATGGCTCAATCTTTATTCCGGCCGCCCTTTAGCGGAGAATTTCACGGGAAGATTCAATACGGGACATCGAGGTGGCGCGGTCATCCACAATCACACTGACGCAGACCTGCTGGCAGCAGAACAATAATCCGCTCAAGCGGGGACAGCAGGAATTCCGCTGGAAATCGTCGTCCGCTGCATGAGACGACGATGATTTTTCGCATCGTAAGGGGTCGCTCGGTGCAAAACGGCTTGGTTGTCCCACACCACCACATCATGGACGTGCCAGTCGTGGCGGTAAATTTTATCGGGAGCGGCCACACGCGTGAGGAGATCGTCCAGTAGCACCCGGCCCTTCGCCTCCGGTCTGCCAATAACGGATTTCGCATGGGCGCCGATCATCAGCGAGCGCCGTCCGTTCCCCCCGTTAGTTCGCACCAAAGCATGCTGGACAGCCGGAAACATCGCGGCTTCGTCCTCAGACATAGTGAAGCCGACAGTCCCGCGCGAAAAAACGAAATCATGCTCGATCGTCAGGTCCTCGAACTTCGACTTCTCATCATCCGTCAGCTCATCATACGCGACACGGGTAGAGGCAAACTCAGTCGCACCACCGGCCGGCGGTATTTCTCGTGCCGAGAGGACAGAGCAAAGCGACGGCACCGCCTTAAACGTGCTATCCGAGTGCCACAGCATATTTGCTTTCTGATAGAACATCCGCCGATCATCTGCCGGAATCGCCTCGCCAGTCTTGATATCGAGGTTGGATTGACGCGCAAATGCAGTGCCTGACCCCGGATTGAGCGCCCGCGTCCCTTCCAGGATTCCGAACCGCTCGCTGAAGGCGATTTGTTGCGCGTCGTCCATCGGCTGGTTCGGAAAGACCAAGACCGAGTATTCATCAAACGCCGCTCTAATTTCGCCGAACCCCGTATCGCCAAGGTCACGGGTAATATCCACACCCGTGACCTCTGCACCGAAATGAGGGGTGAGTGGTTTGAGCGCTATTGCCATGCCGCCCTCCCTTACCCAGCCGCTTGCTGGTGCCGCGCGTCGATACCCTTGAGCATATTCAGCAATTGGATACCGGCGCCGAAGTTGGCCTTACACATAACTTTTTTGGCCCCATCGGAACGAATCGTATTCTTACCTACCCAACGAAAATAGGTTTTCTGATCAGGGGACACGTGCAGCTTTCTTTCGATAAAATGCGTTCGACTGAAATGGTTACAGCATTAAAAGCCGAACCGGGGCAATCATTCAATTGGAGTTGATATAGGTCTGATTTAGAGATCATCACAATGAAATCTGATGTTCCATGACGAACCTGCGGCCAATCGCCTATTGGATTAACGTCTCCACCGCCAGCCAATCGACAACCTTGGCGAGCGCCTCTCGCTCTTCAGCTCCATCCGATTTGGCTTTCTCTTAGATCGCGACTTGGTGATGGGCGCTCGTCCCGTTGGCAACGATGTCACGCGCGCGTTCCACTTCCGCCAAACAGCCGAGCATCTGCGCGTCATCGCGCACCAAATCAATAATCTCCTCCAGTAAATCCGCATAGGGCACGCGTTCACCACGTCCGAAATCTACCAAACCGTCGTCATAGCCATAGCGCTGTGCGAGCCAGCGGTTCTCGCGCATCAACATGTTCGAGTAAACTTTCCACCGCTAATTTTTACGCCGAAGGCGTTTCAGCATCGCTAACAAGGATGCGTAAATCGCTGCGATCGTGATACCGTCGTCCATCCGCGTACAAATATCGGCGATCCGCATTTCCAAGGTCAGAAATTTTCCGTGCGGGCGCACATCCCACCAAATCTTTGACGAATCTTCCACCAATCCAGCGTCGACGAGCATGCGGACATGCCGCTCATATTCGCCGTAGCTGTCAAATTTCTCGGGCAAACCGGTGCCTGGCAATTCATCGAATACACTGATCCGATACGATTTCAGCCCCGTGTTTCGGCCCTGTCAGAATGGCGACGACGTCGTCAGAGCCAAGATATGTGGCAAAAATAGGGGATCTGGTTCAGTAGATCAATCCGGTGTTTCGGATCCTCGACGCCCACATGCACGTGCATGCCGCAGATCATGAGCCGGTTGGCCAGCGCCTGCATGTCCTGCGCAAGAACATTATAGCGGTCTTTATCAGTGTGCCGTTGGATCGAACAATTAGCGAAAGGATGAGTCGACGCGGCGATAATTTTAATCCCGTGATTTTCGGCGACCTCCGACACGGTGCTTCGCAAAGTTGACAGCTGCGTTCTCGCTTCGTCGATGGAGTAACAGACTGCGGTCCCAACCTCGATCTGAGCACGCAGAAATTCCGGACGGACGCCGTCGATATCCGGGTCAATCGCCACTTCGCAGTCTTTCAAAACATCATCCGATGGATCGGCGACGAGATCGCGGGTCTCCGGATCGATCAGAAGATATTCTTTCTCTATGCCAACGCTGAATTATTCTTGGGTTTCAGCCATCGCTCCGCTCCCCAACATACGGCACATGAATCTCGGGGCACTCCAATATCGGGCGCAGCACTTCCGCGACCTTATCTGCCCATGCATGCGCCTTTTCAATACTGTCTATTTCGTCCTGGCGAAACTCCAACAGGACATTGGGTAGGCTGGCGGGTAGGGCGTGCGTCTCTATGGTGTAACCGTATAGATCGAGGCCCGAATAGGGCTCGTTATCCCCAATCGTGAATCCGCCCCGCTCTTGTAGTCCTCGTAGCAGGGGGTCGGCGATCCGTCTGTCCCAACCGGACAGAACACCAAGCTGCCAGGGGCGGTTAACTCCGTTCATCTCGCCTGTATAGCTGTGGATCGACAACACGACCGGGCAGCGCTTACCATCCCGGCGCTCGGCAATGGCCGCCGCGATAGCACCATGATAGGGCCAGAAGAACGCGTTGGCGCGCGCATCCAGTTCGTTCGACGTTAATCGACGGTTTCCCGGTATGACTGTCCCGTCGCTGATCACACGGACCGATGTATGGTCATCGAGCGGGCGATTATAGTCGATCACCAATCGGCTATAACCAGCCAGAATAGCAGGGGCGTCAAAAATCTGCGCCAGCCGCCGTGCCACATCTGCCGCGCCGATATCGACCGCAATATGGCGATCGAATTCCGATGGATCCAAACCCAAAGTGCCAAGTGATTTCGGCACAACGTTGGACGCATGATCGCTGCAAATCACGATCTGCGTCTTCCCCGCCGGATTCACCAGTTCAAACGGCTGCGGATCTTCCGCTCCGATCAACTCTATACCCGCCGCACCGAATGTTTCGTTTTCCAACATCGCGCGCACTGTAACCGAATTCACCTTACGGGAAACATACGTCCATTGCGCCGCTTGCTACAGCGCGTTACACCGCTTCGCTGCCCTATTGAGGTAACCAACGTGCGAGATAAAGATCACCTCCCGTGAGCGAAGATAAGAAAAATCTCAGTTTTGCCTATTTGGTTTGGGGTCTTGGCGCCTTTGGGTTCTTTTATGCCTGGTTCCAGCGCGTCATTCCCAGCGTCATGGTTGACCACCTGATGGCGGAATTTGCCGTCAGCGGCGTCGCCTTAGGCACGCTGTCTTCGTTATATTTCTACGTCTATGCCGCGATGCAACTCCCTGTCGGCGCACTGATCGACCGATGGGGACCTGGTGTTCCCTACGCCTCCGCTTTGATCTTGGCGGCGGCGGGTAGTGCGCTCTTCGCGACAACCGGCACGATCGAAATGGCTTATATCGGGCGCATCCTGATTGGTGCCGGTTCCGCCTTTGCCTGGGTCGCCGTGCTCAAGATCACCGCGCTGCATTTTTCACCATCGCGCTTCGCCATGCTATCCGGGGCCGGTATGTTTTTCGGGATGTTCGGTGGATTTTCCGGCCAAGTCCTGGGCGGAACCTTGGTCGATGCCGTTGGATGGCGAATGACCATGTGGGGACTCGCCGTCACGGGAATTGTCCTCTCGATTGCCGTCTTCACCCTTGTCGGACGCCAGAAAACAGAGGGGACCACAAATACCGGTACATTGACCATGAAGGAGATCTTGATCACCTTCACTTCGGCCCTTCGCCAGCCGCAAGTTTGGCTCGTCGGTTGTGGCGGCGCTATCGCGGCGGCCCCGGTATTTATTTTCGGCGCACTTTGGGGCGTGCCC
The DNA here is from genome assembly GCA_018665505.1 of Alphaproteobacteria bacterium. The sequence goes on along the minus strand of JABJCS010000738.1, from coordinate 9,368 downwards.
TTCCTGATGCAAATACATGGGCTACCACGCCCGCTGGCCGCATCGCTCACCGCGACGATGCTCATCGGCTGGGGCTTGGGCGCATTCTTCAGTGGATGGCTTTCCGACAAAATGGGTCAACGCCGCAAACCCCTTATTGTCGGCATTGTTGTCGCGATGGCGAGCTTGCCGGCGGCGATCTATTTACCGGACCTTCCAACGATAGCGATTGCGGCCTTAATGTTTATCGGCGGTCTCGGCTCAGGGGTCATAATTTTGATCTTCGCCATATCCGGCGACCTAGCACCGGACACTGCGCGCGGTTCGACCTTTGCCTTTGCCAATATGTTGATGATTCTCTCAGGCGCTATATTCCAACCCGTCACCGGCTTGCTGCTGGACCTCAATTGGAACGGCGTCACGGAGAACAGCGCGCGGTTATACGATTTATATGCCTATCAAATCGCCTTCTTACTGATCCCCATTACCTCTATCGTGGGTATGCTGATGATTTTGTTGTCCCGCAACACAGAAAAAGACACTAGGCGGCCCGCTTAGCTAAAACCGTCATTCAATCGAGCGAGTAGTCATTATGCCAAGTACCGAAACCCGCCGGGTTGTCGCGTCGAAAAGTACCAACGAAATCGTCACAATTATGGCAGGCAAGCCTCGCACGCCATTTTCCAACGAAGCGCTCGTTCGGGTTACTGCTATTTCATTGAACCGGGGTGAATTGGGCCGCGCACAAAGAACCGCCGACGGCACGCTTCAAATCGGCTGGGATTTCGTCGGCACGGTCGACACGCCCGCCGCTGACGGAACCGGCCCGGTCGCGGGAATTCGGGTTGTTGGCTTTTCCACGCGCATGGAAGGATGGGCGGAATTGGTCGCCGTTCCCACATCTTATATCGCGCCCATTCCAGACGGTGTCTCCGATGCACAGGCCGCCACATTGCCGGTTGCCGGTCTGACTGCGCTTCATTCGGTCGACGCGGCGACCAGCCTACTCGGTCGCCACGCGCTGATTACCGGCGCCACTGGCGGTGTCGGCATGTTCGCGGTCCAATTGGCGGCGCTCGCCGGCGCTACGGCCTTCGCCCAAATTCGCCGCGCGGAACAAAAACCCTTTATTGAATCTCTTGGCGAGCATCCGACGATCGTGACTGTGGATGGCCGCGAATTCAGCAAGCACGAAGGGTTTCGCCTAATCATCGATGGCGTCAGCGGCGCGATCCTGGCAAACGCGATCCCGGCCCTGGCACCAGACGGTATTTGCGTTTGCTACGGGGTCACAGACACACCGGAAATACTCGTTGATATCGGCCAATTCATGCGGATCGGCCTGGCGCAAATGATGGGGTTTCATCTCTATGCGAAAAGCGAATCCTCGCCTCCAAGCGAAAACTTGCCACGCTTACTTTCGCTTGTCGCGGACGGGAGGCTCAACTGCGCCATAGAACGCGAGGCATCCTGGACCGAGATCAACCGTGTCGCCCAAGACCTGATCGACCGAAAATTCCTCGGTAAAGCCGTCCTTCACATCGATTGACGCCAGATCGTTAGTCCCCGACGCCCCAGGCCTTGTCGGCGTATTGGGTCGTGACGATGTCGAAGACGACGCCATTCGGGTCACGAAACTTAATCTCCGAAGCACCATCCGGCGTGTTCGGCAGTTGCATGTGATAGCGCCCGCCATTGTCCTTAATGGTATCTTGCATGGCATCGATATCTTCGACGACAAAACCCATATGGTGGAGTCCGTGAAAGTCCTTACCGCGTTCATCTCCAGCCTGCTCATCCGACTGGAACTTCAAAATCGCCAGGCTGACGACACCGTCAGTCAATAAAATCGCGATGTCGGAGACCTGCGAGCGCGTCATCCCAAAGGTCTTCTCGTAAAAGCTTGCCGCCTCTTCCAAATCAGGAACGGTCACGGCGATATGCCGGAGTTTAGACATGGTTTTCTCCCCAAGAATTTTTCATCTAATTAAATTGATGCTGAGGCTTCGCCGGGCATTCTGTCAAGCGGCAGGCAACGCGGCTTCGAGAGGAACCCTAAAGCGTTTCGCCACGCACTAAACGCGGTAAATCACCGACCACCCCCATCGCATGGCGCATAAAGACCCGCTTTAACGGTGGAATCGCGTCGACACCCGCAAGGCCAAAGTCGCGGGCAGCCCGTATAGGCGCGACATCGTTTGAGAACAGACGGTTCAAAACATCGGTCACCGCAACCAAGGTCGTGTTATCGACCCGTCGCCAAGCCTCATAGCGGTCCAACACCGTGGCGTCCGCTGGCTCCAACCCCAACCGCACCGCATCGACCACAGCTTCGGCCAAAGCGGCGACGTCGCGAATTCCGAGGTTGAGTCCTTGTCCAGCGATCGGATGAATGGCGTGGGCGGCCTCGCTGATGAGCGCCAATCGCCGGTCCGTATAGCGATCCGCATGCATCAATCCCAAAGGATAAGCGAAACGAGGCCCTACCAAATCGAGAGCGCCCAACCAATCGCCAAAACGTCGCTGCACTTCGCCAAGGAACCCCGCATCGTCTAGATCGAGAAATGCCGGTGCCAGGTCCGCGCGCTCGGTCCATACGATGTTCGTGCGCTGTCCAGTCATAGGCAGCATGGCAAACGGACCACTCGGCAAGAACAATTCGACGGCGACACCAGCATGCGCCCGCTCATGCGACACCGTGCAGACAATGGCGGTCTGATCATAGCGGAATTCACGTGCTCCAATACCGGCGGATTTCCGAAGTGGCGAATTTCGCCCATCCGCACCAACGACGAGCGACGTCTGCAGGACACGCCCGTCTTCAAGCATGACGTCAGCACCGTCCGCATGACGTTCGACGGTCTCAACCGAGGCCGGAGCGATGATCGTCAAATTCCTGAGTTGGCCCTGGAGCTGGGATAATCCATCCCGAATAACCCGGTTCTCGATAATGTAGCCAAAGGGATCGTCGCCGACCTCGGTATGGTCGTAATGCAAGAACAGTGGTGAGACGCCGCGCGAGGGATGGCCATCCGCCACGCGGATATCGAGAATTGGCTCGGTTTCATCCGCGATCAGCAGCCACAGGCCGATTCCTTTCAGAACTTGAGCCGAGCCGTGGGCGATCGATGTCGTCCGGCCATCGAAGTCCAATGTGTTCATCGTGACGGGATCCATCCGTTCAATAACCGCCGTCGCGATGCCGCACCCCGCAAGGCCGCACCCCAGCGTCATACCCGCCATGCCGCCGCCTACGATGACGACTTCGAATCTTTTAGACATCTTGTTGTCCACGTTTTTACCCTCACACGCAGCTTCATATCTCAATCAAATGATGTCCAGCATAAGAAATTGCCTAAATTTTAATCGACATATTTAAGGTGTCTATTTTTTCATCATATTTGGGCCTGTTTCCCGTCCTGTTGAATTGCGAAAAATAGTTAACTTATTGAAAGTACGTAGTTAATTTAACACTCAAACAAATGGCACGATTCTTGGTTCTAAGCGTCCTGCGACAGCGCTGCGTATACCGCGTGGCGGAAGTGCGAACAAACCGCGGAGGGACGCACGAATGAAGATGATCATGGCTGTAATTAAGCCATTCAAGCTGGACGAGGTACGCGAAGCGCTGACCGAGCTCGGCATCGAGGGAATGACCGTCAGCGAAGTAAAAGGCTTCGGGCGACAAAAGGGTCAAACCGAAGTCTATCGAGGCGCGGAATACGCGGTCAGCTTTCTGCCCAAAGTGAAAATCGATTTGGCGGTAAACGACGATCTTGTTGAACGCACCGTGGAAACCATCGAACGCGCGGCGAAAACCGAACGCATCGGAGATGGCAAAATTTTCGTGCTCGACCTCGCCAAGGCGGTTCGCATCCGCACCGGCGAAGCGGACGGCGAAGCGCTCTAAAAGGAACATATCAATGCCCCACCTTCACAAAAAACTACTGCTCGGCAATCTCGCCGCAATCTTCACGACAATTTCCGTTCCGGCCTTCGCCCAGAACGCCAAAGTCGACAGTGGCGATACGGCCTGGATGCTCACATCGACCGCGATCGTATTAATGATGACGATTCCCGGTCTCGCCCTTTTCTATGGTGGCATGGTGCGGAAGAAGAACGTCCTCTCCATCATGGCTCAGAGTTTTGCGATCTGCTGTCTGGTTAGCGTGATCTGGATGGTCATCGGCTACAGTCTCGCCTTCTCCGAGGGCAATGCCTTCGTTGGTGGCCTATCGAATATGTTCGTCTCGGGCATGACCGTCGGACAAGTGAACGGGACGATCCCCGAATCCGTGTTCTTCGTTTTTCAAATGACATTCGCGATCATCACGCCGGCACTGATCACAGGCGCTTTCGCGGACCGGATGAAATTTTCGGCGATGCTGTTGTTCGTCGCGATTTGGTCGGTCGTCGTCTACTCGCCGATCACCCATTGGGTTTGGGGCCCGGGAGGCTTTCTCGGCAATGACGGCGTCCTCGATTTTGCGGGCGGCACCGTTGTCCACATCAACTCTGGCATTGCCGGTCTCGTCGCGTGCCTGGTCATCGGAAAGCGGACGAACTACGGCCAGGAAAACATGGCGCCGCACAATCTGACGCTCACTCTAATTGGGGCCTCCATGTTATGGGTCGGCTGGTTTGGCTTCAACGCTGGGTCGGCGGTCGCGGCCAACGGTTCCGCCGGCATGGCGATGGCCGTGACGCAAATAGCCGCCGCCGGTGCTGCGTTGGCTTGGATGATTTGCGAATGGTTCGAATTGAAGAAACCGAGTGTTCTTGGTCTCGTCTCAGGCGCCGTCGCTGGTCTCGTCGCGATCACGCCGGCGGCGGGTTTCGTTGATCCCGCCGGTGCATTGGCCATCGGCGCGATCGCCGGCATCGTCTGCTGGTTCGTCTCGACCAAGATCAAGCACAAGCTCGGCTATGACGACTCGCTGGATGTCTTCGGCATTCATGGTGTGGGCGGTATCGTCGGCGCGCTGCTGACCGGCGTCTTCGCCATCGAAGCCATTGGCGGCACATCCGGCCTGATCGAAGGCAATGCAGGCCAGGTCGCGACGCAGGCCTGGGGAATCCTCGCGACCATCGTCTATTGCGCGGCCGCTACTTACGTCATCCTGAAGATCGTCGATATGATCGTCGGTCTGCGCGTCTCCGAAGATGCAGAGCGCGACGGCCTCGACTTCGACCTCCATGGCGAAACCGTCCACTAATACCCATCGCCAAAAGCGAAAACTCGGGGGAGCTCCGGCTCCCCCTTTTATACGCCTCTGTCTCTATAAGGCTACATCCACGAAATAACTTTGCGGGCGAAATCTTCGATCAGGCGGTATTGTTGATCCAGGGTTGGGATAAAATTGATCCCATCTAAACCCTGGCGCTCATACTCTCTCAACTGTTCGACGATTTCTTCAGGCTGCCCCGCCACGCTAAAGGTACGTATCATTTCCGGCGTGATGAACCGAGCCTCTTCGGGGTCGAGATAACTGTAATGGCTTTTGTGCATCTCCTGATGCTGTCGCGCACCATCACGTTCTTCCAAGAAGGCCAGATAGTCCTTCCAGATAGGCTTTACGTAATCCGGTGGATCCTCACCGGTTTCCTTCCAGCGTTCGACCAGATAATGCACATTCACCATGATACCGGAGCCGATTTCGGCGATCGCCCGCTCGCACTCGAGGGTCTCACCCGGCTCCAACATCAAAAGGTTTACCAGTGCGTAGGTCTTGAAATCGTCCAGCGAACGGCCCGCCCGTTCGGCCCCTCGGCGGACATTCGCAAGCGCTTGCGTGATGGAACCGCCACGCGGAATCCCGGTGATCAATCCATCGCCGAGCTCGCCCGCCAGCGCCTGCGCGCGCGGGCCAAAGCCACCTACGTGAACCGGGATCGGGTCCGTCACGTTGATGTAGCCGAAATCCTGATTGGCAAAGGTGATCGGGTGGGTCACGCCGTCGAGCGTGAACTCTACTTCTTCGCCGCGCAACAAAGCGCTCACGACCCGGATGTATTCCTTGAACTCTGCCACCTTCGCCGGTGGATGTCCCAACATCCGCATCGCCGTATTGCCGGTGCCGAGCCCCATAAAACACCGTCCCGGTGCCAGACGATTGATCGTGGCGATACCGTTCGCCGCCACTGGTGCCAGACGTAATCCCGGCACCGCGACACCGGTGCCAAGGCGCAAGCGCTGGGTCTGTTGCGCCACCAAGGTCATCACCGACCAAACGTTGGACCGGATCATCGGGCTGTCCGTCATCCAGCAAAAATCGTAGCCGAGATTCTCCGCATGAACGGCGACGCCGACTTCGTCGATCTTGTTACAACTGATGCCGAATTCCATACGTCGCTTCCTTGTGAATTATTCCGCCGCCTCGAACTCACGCAATTCGCGGTCAAGACGTACACCCGCATGCGCGCGCGGCCGCGCCAAAGGGGCCAACAGACTGTAGATGACCGGAATGAGGATCAGCGTGAAGACCGTGGATATGCCAAGGCCCCCGAAGACGACCCACCCGATGGCACCCCGAGCTTCCGCGCCGGCCCCGCTCCCCAAGATCAACGGCAAGGCGCCCAAAACAGTGGAGAGCATGGTCATCATTACCGGGCGCAAGCGTGTCATCGCCGCCTCATGGACCGCCTCCAGGACGGAATGACCCCGGTCGCGGAGTTGGTCCGCGAACTCCACAACAAGAATGCCGTTTTTGGCCATTAAACCCACCAGCATCACGAGGCCGATTTGGCTGTAAATATTGATCGAAGTACCGGTCAATTTCAGGGAAAAGACTGCCGCCGCTAGACCGAAGGGAACGGTCAGGATGATGACGAGGGCGCTTAGCAAGCTTTCGAACTGTGCCGCCAAGACAAGCAAGACAACGAGGACTGCGATCGCGAAGGTAATCGCAACTTCGTTGGAGGTATCCTTTAAGGTTGCGGCTTCGTTGATGAAATGCAGACCGATACCCGGCGGCAGGCTTTCATCGGCCAAATCCTCGATACGCTCGACCGCCTTGTGCATCGCGTAGCCTGGCGGCAAAGACGCCTCGATCTCGATGGCACGTTTCTGGGCCGAGCGGTCCAACTCCGCTGCCACGCCTTCTTCCGTGAGGGTGACGAAGGCGGAAAGCGGCACGAGTTTCCCACCAGCCGACCGCACGAACAGATTTTTCAGATCGCTCGGATCGTCGATGGCCCCCGCCGCGGATTCGAGCATTACAGGGACAGATCTGTCCTCGACGTTCAGCTCCGCGACCTCGAACCCGTCGACCATCGCCCGCAATGTATTGACGATCCCTTCGATAGGAATGCCGAGGTCTTCCGCCCGCCGCCTGTCGACTGTCAGAGAAAGCTGAGGCTGGGTTTGCTGGAACTCAATCTCCAGGTCTTCCAACTCGGGCGCCTTGGTTCGTAAGACATCAAGGAATCCGTCCGCCGCCGCGGCGATATCCTTGTAGTTGGAGCCGGTCAAAGTGAACTCTACCCGACCGCCGGCACGGCGCAAATTCAAGCTATTCGGCGTGCGGATGCGGGCAGTAGCACCTGGAATCGCTTTAAGCGGCCCGCGCAAGGATTTTGCGATTTCCTGCTGGCTACGACTGCGCTCCGACCACGGCGCCAGAGGCGCGATGATATAGTTCCGGTTAAGATCCCACCGGCCCACGATCGAGAGGATATTCGTCACTTCACCGCTCTCGCGCAGGGGCTCCAGCAATGCTTCGGCGCGCGCCGATTGCCGGTCCATATAATCAAGCCCAACACCGTCCGGGCCCTGCATCATTACGATGATGGCACCGCGGTCCTCGCGTGGCAGCAATTCGCGGTCAATGCTCGGAAACACAATCAAGGCGGTGGACGCAAGCACAATGGCACACCCAATGACCAGTATCCTAGCCCTTAGCGTGAAATCGAGAAGTCGGCGATAGAGTGACACGATCCAATCACCGGCACGGTCCATTACACCACCAACCCGTTTGCCACTTCCGGCCGGCAATCGCGACGCCAACATCGGGCACAGAGAGAGTGCGACAAAGGAAGAAATCGCAACGGCAATGGCCAGAACGAAGCCGAATTCAGTGAATAACTTCCCAGCCGTGCTTGGCAAAAATGCAATCGGAAGAAATACCGAGATTAGCGTCGCGGTCGTCGCGAGCACCGCAAAAAACACCTGCCGTGTGCCGATCACGGACGCCGCAAATGGTTTCAACCCGAGATTCCGTTGGCGCTGGATATTCTCCACCACCACAATGGCGTCATCGACGATCATTCCCGTTGCTAGAACGAGAGCCAACAGTGTCAGAATATTGATCGAAAATCCCAGCAGCCAAATCGCTGCAATCGTGCCGACAAGGGCAATAGGAATCGCCACCGCCGGAATCAGCGTCGGCCGAAGCGAGCCCATGAACATATAAATCACCGCGATCACGACGAGGACGGCAATCGATAGACTAACGATCACTTCGCGCACGGAACTGCGAATGAAATGCGCATCGTCCGAGATCACCACAAGGTCGATATCTTTCAGGCGGCGATTCAACCTTTCGATGGCTTTGCCAACTTCGTCCGAAATCGCGATGGTATTCGATTGGGCACGCCGGATAATCCCGAGTCCCACAACCTTGCGCCCATTGAGCAAGCTGTGGCTTTCCGCCTCAGCCGGGCCAAAGAACGCCTGCCCGACATCGGCGATGCGGATGTCTTCCTTGATGGCAAGTCGCTCGATCGCTTCCGGTCGCCACACTGACGCGTCTGCGCGAACCATCAGCAGCTGGTCGTTCGACTTGAAGCTCCCTGCCGGCACATCCAGGCTCGTGCTCGACAAGACACTTGCCACATCGTCGATGGAAAGCCCGTAACTCGCCAACCGTAGCGGATCGATAACCACCCGCAGCACTTGTTCTTGATCTCCGAACAACTCAACCGCGGCCACCCCGGGGATAGCGGTGAGCTCCGCGCCGATATCTTCCTCCGCCAGCCGCGTTAAGGCCTCTTGCGAGAGCTTGTCGCTCACCAAGGCGAGGCGAATGATCGGCAGAGAATCCGCATCCGCTTTAACGATGGTGATGTCTTCGACGCCTTCCGGTAGGTCCCGTTCAATGCCGGCCACGGCTTCACGGATATCATTCGCGGCGACGTCCAAGTCAGCATCGGGTGAGAACTCTCCCCGAATACGAGCATTGTTCTCCTCGCTCGCGGCATTGATCGTCTGGACGCCCGAAACACGAGCGACCGCCCCTTCGATGACGCTGGTCACCTCCGCATCCATCGTCTCGGGCGAGGCACCGTCGAAAAACGCTCGCACCGTGACCACAGGACGATCGACATCGGGCAGCTCGCGCACTTCGACCCCTTGAATGGCGGCAAGTCCAGCAATGACGATCAGTAGATTT